>WRDA01000014.1 GCA_009783675.1 Symbiobacteriaceae bacterium
CATCCCTGGTAACATCCACGAAGATGCTCCCCTTTACAGTATGATCAGGCAGCCTTCCCTGGTCAAGGGGAACTGCCCTCCGACATTTATTCGACATCTGAAACTTTCCTCCTGCAAACAGCGAAAATCCCTGCTCGAACATGCCGAACAGGGATACAAATGAGAATAACAACCTCACGATTGGTTACCAGCCGTTGACCACCAAAGCATCCTTAAGGTCCGCAGGACGAACATCGATATGCTCGAGCATCTCCCGATGCTTAATCTGCGCTTTACTCTGGACCAGATCACTGATAATCGTCTCACGAACACTCTCATAACTCTGCTCCTTTATGTCATCAAGTCGCAGGATATGAAAACCATATTCAGACTTAACCACTCCACTTAGCTCTCCTGGTTCATTCAGTTCGGCAGCTGCTACGGCAAAACTATAAACAAACCCGTTTTGGCCAAACATATCACCATAAGTATACTGGCCAAGGTATCCGCCATATGCAGCAGATCCGTAATCCTCACTGTACAACTCTGCCAACTCTGCAAAATCAGCTTCTTCTTCGACTAACTGTCGGAGAATTTCATTGATGAGTTCCTCGGCTTCAGCAATTTCTTCGTCACTAAGATCGGCGTAATAGTCGTCAATTGTCTTAACTAAAATATGACTGAGGGAGCGGATATCGCTGTATTTCCCTCCCTTGTTAAGTTCATAGAGATCCTCGGCTTCGCTCTCGTCGATATCAATTGTGGCATTTATCGCTTTATCCAGAGCTGCGAGAGTCAGGTTCTGGTGCACGAAAGCCTTGAAATCACTAACCGTCAATCCGGAAGCACTCATAGTTGCTTCAAAAAGCTGCTTACCTGTAGTTCCCAGAGCTTCTTCCAACGCCGCTATCTCTGCCTCAGGATCCTCGCCATAGAGAATCTCAAAGTAGTTATACTCTACTTCCAGATGGTCAGCCTCATCCAGGAGCATGTATAGCTGCAGATCAGGCAAAGCCTCATCATACCACTCGTCAACCTCCTGATTAGTGACTGCGATCCCCCATTCAGAGGCGAACTGCATGCGGGCTGTATTAACAATGAGATAGTAGTAGAGCTGGTTTAGCGTATTATCGTCCAGGGTCATATCCGGATTGTTAACATAGTAATAAGAAAGCAGTTTCGAGAGATCATCCTGAGTTACCCTGCGACCTCCAACAACTGCGAGGAGACCCTTTTGGCTCAGAGCGAAAGCACCTGTGGCTACTATCAGAGCAACTGCCACCAATAATCCCACCCATTTCATCCAGGGTGGCAGACCAGATGATCCGGCGGATGACTTTCGCACAGGAACACGGGACGCAGTAGCTCGTCTCGTTTGTAAACTCAAATTACTTACCCCTTTCGATACAACCAATGATGACTGGTATTATACGTTATTTTCTAGCGTAGTGCAATATTCCCCAGGCGCGGCAGGAAAAATTCCAGGTTTCTTAACAGATCCTGGCTATCTTCACCCAGGATGATGAAGGGCGACGGTTTACCTGCCAGATGAGCCAGAGACCCTTTCATATCACGTACGATCAGAGCCGCATCATTAATGGGATATTGAACACCAGGATAGAGGGAGATAACCGACTGCCTGCCATTTTGCTTTATCGATGCGACTCCGGCATTATGTGCCAGATGACGAACACGTGCGACACGTAGCAGGTTTTTAACGGCGATAGGAGGAGAACCAAAACGATCAGATAACTCATTTTCCACGGTGTCGATTTCAGCTAGTTGTGCTGCTTGTATTCGTTTGTAGACTGCAATTTTCTGTGCCTGAGAGGGCACATAGCTGCTTGGCAAGAAGGCCTCTATATTCAACTCCAATACTGTTTCCACCTTGGGAGGTAACACGATGCCACGTAATTCGTGTACTGCTTCCTCTAAGAGCTGTGTATACAACTCGAAACCGATAACGCTGACATGCCCATGCTGTTGAGGACCCAACAGATTGCCAACACCCCGTAGCTCCAGATCTCTCTGGGCAATTCCGAAACCGGCACCAAACTCACAGAATTCCTTAATAGCTGCCAACCTTTTTTCAGCGATCTCCGTAAGCGCCCGATTTCGTTGAAATGTAAAATAAGCATAAGCACGCCGATTGGAGCGCCCTACTCTGCCTCGTAACTGATGAAGCTGTGAGAGACCATAACGATCTGATTCGTGAACGATCAGAGTGTTCACATTGGGCATATCCAGACCTGATTCGATGATGGTAGTGGAGATGAGAACGTTATATTCACCTTCGATGAAGTCAAGCATTACCCGTTCCAGCATCCCTTCCGGCATCTGTCCATGACCAACTATGATACGTGCTTCGGGAACAAGTTGAAGGATCTTCTCTGCAAAGTAATCCAAATCGTTGATGCGGTTATGAACAAGGAAGACCTGGCCTTCCCTGTTAATCTCCCGCCTAATGGCCTCTCTGACCAAAGAGTCGTCCCATTCGACCACATAGGTCTGAACAGGATATCTGTTTTCCGGAGGAGTTTCGATAATACTCATATCGCGTATACCGACCATCGCCATATGCAGGGTTCGGGGAATTGGCGTCGCTGACAGCATGAGTACATCGACATTCTGGCGCAACTGCTTGATCTTCTCCTTCTGAGCAACACCAAAACGCTGCTCCTCATCGATGATTAACAGGCCCAGATCGGCAAACTGGATATCCTTGCTCAGTAAACGATGGGTTCCGATGACGATATCTACTTGTCGACTGCGTAACTGATCGCAGACCCTGGCATTCTCCTTTGCTGTGCGGAAGCGGCTCATCATTGCTATTTCCACTGGGAATTGATTAAAGCGTTCTTTGAATGTATTTAAATGTTGCTGCACCAGGACAGTGGTAGGAGCTAATACTGCAACCTGCTTCCCTTCGAGAACAGCTTTGAAAGCAGCCCTTATGGCCACTTCGGTCTTCCCATAACCAACGTCGCCACAGAGTAAACGTTCCATAGGGCGACTGTTCTCCATGTCACGCTTAACTTCGTCGATGACGATGAGTTGATCCGGAGTCTCCTCGTAAGGAAAGAGCTCCTCGAACTCAGCCTGCCAAGGAGTATCTTCAGAGAAAGCATATCCTGGTAAAGCTTGACGGGAAGCGTAGAGAGCGATTAACTCCTCTGCCATCTCTTTGATTGCGGCCTGCACTTTTTGCTTGGACCTTTGCCATTCGGTGCTGTTTAAGGCATGTAAGCGCGGAGCTTTTTCCTCCGCACCTCCCCCACCCAGGTACTTTTGCACCAGACCGATTTGATCGACCGGGACAAAGACTTTGTCAGTACCGGCATACTGTAAATGCAGGTAATCGCGACGGATATTCTCTATCTCCATGGTAACAACGCCGAGAAAACGCCCTATACCATGGTTGACATGTACCACAAGGTCACCTTCGATTAGCTCGCGGTAGGACGAGAGGCGCTTACCTTCTTTGATGGTTCCTTCGCGCCGAGGTCGCTTGGCTTTACTAAAAAGTAGTTGATCAGAGAGGAGCACGAAGCGAACCTGAGGCCATTCGAAACAGTTTTGCAATGCTCCATGGATGATCAGAACCTCACCGGGCAGGGGTCCACGCGGAGCGTTGAAGCCCAGGTTTACCTCCAGACCATACTCGCTGAAAGTATGCTGCAGTCTCCTGCCACGTTCTATACCATCACAGAGCAATAGAATCGCATAGTCATGGTTCTTCCAGCGTTCGACTTCGTCCATTAGGTTTTGTACAGCACCCTGGAAGGAAGGCACCGTCCGGGCAACGGCATTGATTTGCGATAATGAACGCAGCCATTGCGGTCGCCTTGGCAGTACGCTTAAAAGGAGCTGCTTCATATTTGAAACGGTGCGTTGAAATTCAGAGAACTCATACCAGCGCTGTAGTTGTCTGGGAAGTAACTCCCCGCGCAGATACCGTTCCCCCAGTATCATGCTTAAATCGTTGAGACGTTCCTCCCAGCTTTCCTGAACCCTGATGGCCTCATCCATCAGTATTAAAGGCGGTGTGACGAAATAGTCCAGGAGTGAGGATCCCTGCTGAACAAAGTACGGTAAAAAATGTTCGATCTCCGCAGGGACTACTCCGGCTTCCAGAGTATCAATCAGGCGCCTGCTGCGTTCAGCGATGGAACTCCTTACCGCTTGATCAGGAAGAGTCGCGAGCATCGTTTGCATGTCTTCCTTGATG
Organism: Symbiobacteriaceae bacterium; assembly: GCA_009783675.1. Classification (GTDB taxonomy): domain Bacteria; phylum Bacillota; class JAAYKD01; order JAAYKD01; family WRDA01; genus WRDA01. The sequence continues at coordinate 4,208 of WRDA01000014.1, forward strand.
GCTGCGATCCCTTTCAGGATTTCCTCTTCGCTTAACACCAGCTCTCTGGCCGGAGAAATAGTAGCTTCCTTGAGATGATCGAGACTAAGTTGACTCTCGGCAGAAAAACGTCTGATAGAATCGATTTCTTCGCCAAAGAGTTCAAAGCGTAAAGGGTTTGCATCAGCCGGAGGGAAAACATCGATGATACCACCACGAGTTGCGAAGAATCCTGGTGCTTCCACGAGATGTGAGCGTTGGTAACCCAGCTGTACCAATCTTTGCAGGGTATCCTGCAGAGAAATTGATGCACCAACCCTGACCTTAATAGGCAGGGTAGCCATACTCATTGGAGACATCAGCAGGGGAAGCAGAGCATCACCCGAGGTCACTACACCATCGAGTTCGCCGTCCAGTAACCTGCGTAAGACCTGGACTCTCTCTCCCATTATCTCTCTGCTCTGACCAAGAGCTTCGAAAGACAGGTCGTCGAGAGCAGGAAAAAAAGTAATTCTGCGATGTGGTAAAAGCAGCGAAACTTCTTCGAATAAGCGTTGTGCACTTTGCTGATTAGCGCTCAACGCCAGAAAGGGGCACCTCTGCCAAGCAGCAGAGGAGCCCTCGTCGAGATCATTAAGATCTATATTGACTTTAGAACCCAGGATAGTATCGGGCACTGCTTCAGCGATTTCTTCCTCGATGAACAAAGCAGCAAAGACTGCCTTTTGTGCTCCCGATAAACCATGCACCATGACCTGAGAGGCGCCTTCCCGAAATAGCTTGCGGCACTCTCGGTACTCATCGGTCTCTCTAATCATCCTCAAGGCGTGGTGCATCTAACAACCCCCTCCGAAGAGACTGGCTTAACGATCCACAGACCAGGCATTGTAGCGACTCATCGCCTGTGTCAAACCCTCATGTGACCAGCACACTACTATATCAGGCACGGCTTTTATCACCTGGTCCACTATCTTTGATTCCTGAGGATGAAACATCCGTATGACATATTCTGCGGCATCGATCTCTTCGGGTCTCGGACCGATACCCAGACGAAAACGGGGGAATTTATCACTGTCGAGAGAGGAAATGATCGAAATCATACCTCTGTGTCCACCTGCACTGCCCCCATCTCTGAGGCGTATACGACCTAGATCAATGTCGAGATCATCATATATAACCAGCAGATCAGAAAGGGCTACTCGGTTATACCGTATCCAGGACTGGACTACTATCCCACTGTTATTCATGAAGGACAGCGGTTTCACCAGAAGGTACTGCTCTCCCTCATAGTTAAGAGACGCATAAAGGCTGTTAAACCTGGTCTGTCTAATGCCAGTGCTCCATTGTTCCGCAAGCCTGTCCAGAGCGCGGAAGCCAAAATTATGCCTGGTCATGGCATATTTACTCCCTGGGTTACCCAAGCCAACTATGAGGCGCATACCAGATCGCTCCTACGCCTTAATCTTCCGGCTTTCTCTCCCGAACGAGCTCTGGTTCTGCCAAATCCTCCTGGGAAGACTCCTTATCCACAACTGCTTTGCAAATGCAGATCACCTGTAAGGGATCGGCAAGCAAGGTGACTCCCGGTGGCATAACCAGATCCTTGGCAGCAATATGTGCGTCACGTGCGAGTTCAGTGACATCCACTTCGATTGCTGCCGGTAGATTCCCGGGAAGACAGGAGACTTCCACTGCCAGACTGACCTGTTCTAAAACCCCACCATCCTTAACACCGATGGGTGTACCTATCAGACTGACATGCAGCTTAAACTCCTGAGGAAGGTCCGGGTTGACCATCATGAAGTCGACATGCAGGGGAATCCTTTTTACTTTATGCTTTTGAATCTCTTTGATGATCACAATTACTGATTTGTCCAGCTGTAACTCAATCAGAGAGTTCAAGGGGTTGAGTGCCAGCAGGCGGTCAAACTCATGAGCATCGATGGTTAACGATATGGATTTCCCTGGTACATCCTTACCATAGAGGACTGCTGGAAGTTTACCCGCGCGTCTTAGCCATTTCACTGCGTTACTGCCTAGTTCGCTTCTATACTCTGCCGTTAAAGTAACTTGAGACATATATCTGCTCTCCTTTCATCCGGACTGGACACCTGGGCATGACTGCCAGATTATAGCGTACTCTGGCGGTGAATGTAAAGTAGCTAACAAGATTTACACCGCAATTATCGGTTAATCACTCATACAACTCAACTAGATTTTCAAAAACAGTTGTTTATCATCTCTTACAGCTGGTGTCTACCTTTGCTTACGATCAATCGCCGGGCTTCACTGTCCAGCATCTCCAGAGTTAACAGGGAAAAGTATCTTTGCACCAGCTTATCTTCGCCGGCGATATCGATTAGGAATCCCATGCCGAGACAGACCGACTCGAACTCAGCGACCAAATCCAAAATTCCATGAGCAGTTCCTCCCCGACGTAAAAAATCATCGATGAAGACTAACCTGCTGTTTTTAGCTAAAGCACGCTTTGGGAGTGACATGGTTACCAGTCGTTTCTGGGTACCAGACAGGTAACTGATGCCGATGCTGGTTCCTTCGCTGATCCGACTATCATTACGAACGATGACCAGAGGTAAGCCAAGCATTCGTGCTGTCATCATCGCGATGGGTATCCCTTTGGTCTCTACGGTCAGAATAGCGTCAAGATTCAGATCTCTGAACAGTTGAGCGAAAAACAAGCCCACTCTGGACATCAGTTCAGGATTTCCAACCAGATCAGTAAGGTAGAGAAAACCACCTGGTAGCACCCGTTCCGGATGATTTACCAGTTGACAGAGCTGTTCAACCAGTTCTTCCACTCCCTGAGGGGAGAGTTCCGGATGATAGATTATCCCTCCCTGAGTTCCAATCAGGGTTTCAATTTTACCCAGGCCATGCAAAGTAAAAATATCCTTTAGGATTGCGATATCTTCGCTGAGACTTGACTTGGCACAACCCATCTCTTCAGCACATTGACTTAGAGAGAAGAGTTTGCCTGGAGAACTCGCCAGCATTCTGCTGAGGAGAGCTATGCGAACATTACGTTTAATCTTTTCCACAATACACCTCTGCGTAATAAATCAGGAAAGCACCAGTTCCGCTCCACAATCTACAGTCCTGGTAACAAAGCTCCACCATGATGGTGGAGTCAGCTCTCTGCGTAGTTGCTGCGCCTGTTCCTTTTCATCTATAACCACGAAGATGGTAGATCCACTTCCACTCATTTGCCATTGTCTCACACCTCGTTGCTGCAGTAAATCAGCAAAAATGCGTAGTTCATCCAAAAGCTTAAATGCTGCGTCCTGCAGATGGTTGTTCATATAATCGAAAGGATCATCCTTTTTACTATCTACTACAGCAATGAAGCGATCTGTGTAACAATTACCCATCTGAGTCAGCTCCATCCTCTGGAAAACACGACTGGTAGACAATCCCCCGGGAGGCTTAAAGAGGACGAGATGCTTGCGAAGAGCTGCTGATACGGGTTGCACTATTTCTCCCCGACCTCGGCATATGGCTGTACCCCCTACCAGCATAAACGGTGTGTCGGAGCCTAACTCCATAGCCAGGGGTAGCAAATCGGCCTGAGACAACCCTATTTGCCAATGTTGATTCAGTCCGAGCAGAGCTGCTGCTGCGTCTGCAGAGCCTCCTCCCAGTCCAGCTTGGGTGGGAATAAATTTGTGCAGCTGTATCCTGGCTCCGGAGGTAATCCCGAACCTTTTCTGCAACAAGCGAGCAGCACGTAAAACGTCGTTACGATCATCATTGGGAAGCCATTTACTGACACCCGAACGGAGCATCAACTCCAGTGAAAGATCGGACGCAGGCTCAATCACCAGACGGTCGTAAAGAGCGATACTCTGCATGACGGTCGCAAGTTCATGATACCCATCGTCGCGCTTTCCCAGAATATCTAGGGTCAGGTTAACCTTTGCCTTTCCTATTGCCGATATCACTGGCATCTCACCTCTCTACGCCCTCTGTCGGTAAAATAAATTAGAAGGTTATTCCTGGTGCCAGGCCGATGCAGAGATCATAGACTCCTATCTCCAATAGAGGATAAATAACTGAAAGCAGGGAAAAAAGGAAGTATCGAATAAGCTATCTTTTGTGGAGTAAATGTTAGACCTGAGCTGCTCCAAGGCCACACAAAGGCGTTTTTAGATGGAATGAAGATTACAAAGATCGAGAACAGGATGAATGCGATGATTCTTTATTATGATCAGCTAAGCATCAGACAAACGATGGCAGAGATCGGCTTCATCTGTGGTTGCAGGGCTATATGATGAGTTTTGAAGAGGTTGGAGAAGCACTGGACGAAATAGCTGAAAATCTGCCTGTGGCACTGTATAAAGAACTCAATGGCGGCATCATCCTGCTCCCTGAAGTTAAGAATCACTCAGAGAGCAGTGATAGTAACCCGCTCTATGTTATCGGGGAGTACCGCTATGAACCAAGAGCTCTGGGACGATACATCGTCATTTACTACGGATCTTTCCGACTGGCATATGGGATGCACCCTCCCGGTAGACAACGAAATGAACTACAGCGGGTCCTGATGCATGAGTTCAGGCACCACATCCAGTCTCTGGGAGGAACCAGAGGGTTGGAACGGGAAGACCAGCAAAGACTTGAGCGCTTTAAACGATCCAAAAAAGAATGAATAAATTAATAAGATAAATTCCTATGTTTTTTATGGAAGGCTTTTAGATCGATGGTCTCTCCGCTAAGACGTGATTCTTCAGCCGCCAAGGCCATCAGGTGGCTGTGGACTGATTCTTCGTGGTTTGATTTACCAGTATTTTCTGTACCCTGAGCCACGAGAGCGACAAAATCCTGCATAATGCCAAGGTCTCCTCCACCATGCCCTGCAGTAGCTGGAGCCAGATTATATGTAACGACATCACCATTAGCGAAAGAATAGACCTCGATTTCGTTGTTCTCCATATCTGCTCTTATCTCTCCATGAGAACCCATCAACTTCAATGTTCTGGAGACGGCATGGGTAAATGCCGACATATTGAAGACGGCGGTTACCCCATTGTCAAACTCTAGATTTACAGTCTGATGGTCGACGACATCATTATCGCAGTGATAGACACAACGTCCATAAGGGCCTGATCTGAGAGCCTCCAGAATAGTATCATCCGTAGGATTTGGCGTAAGAACATCCGTTGGCCAGCCACGCTCTCCAGAGTAAAGGTAGATCTTCAAAGCCGAGTAGGGACATTCGGTTTCTACCGCACAGCCATCGATACAGCGTTTCGCTGCTCCTTTGGGAGCCTGTGCGGATGTGAAATGGGACAGTCCACCAAAAGAGCTAACCCGTGTACAACGCCCTCCAGCCAGCCAAAGCAACATGTCCATGTCATGGCAACTCTTTGCCAAAATCATAGGGCTGGAATCCTTTGTACTACGCCAGTTTCCCCTGACGAAGCTGTGAGCCTGGTGAAAATAACCGACGTTTTCATTGTGGGATATGGTCATAAGATCGCCAATAGCTCCACTATCCAGGATTTCCTTAATCTTCATAAAAAACTTTGTATAGCGCAGAACATGGCAGATCACCAAAATGCGCCCGGTTTTCGCGGCGTATTCCCCTAAAGCTATGCATTCTGCAGCATCGGGAGACATGGGTTTTTCCAGTAGAACATGATATCCTGCCTGCATAGCCTGCATAGCCATACTGTAATGCTGCTTATCTTGTGTGCAGATCAGGACTGCGTCACAGCTGACCTTCGCTTTAAAGAAATCTTCTTCATGGCGAAAAGCGTGCTCCTTGGTAATATTATGGGTGAGGCAGAAGGTTTCACGACGCAGATCATCTGGTTCGACAACAGCTACAAAACATGCTTTAAAAGGATTGCTGACGGCAAAGGGACCGTAAGCGCCCTGTCCACGTTGTCCGGCACCTAATAATGCCAGTGTCACAGGTTTCATCATATCTCTCCTTACACTATGAGATAGCCTTCGCTCTCCAAGAGCGCAACACACCTGGCGAAGTTCTTGTCCTTGACTAAGAGATAATCGGTGTTATAGGTCGAGACCACGAAAAGACTCATCTTGGCTTTGCTGATACAACTGGACAGACCTGCGATGACTCCCAGCTCCTCAAAGTCGATGACACCCTGGATGCGCAGCGCTTTCCATCCGTGTTCAACAGTAAGAACTTCAGACGGAAGTCGTGAGGACTCGCAAACCACCGAGATCTCTTCGTCTGTTTTGGCGATAAACAAAAACTCCGGGGAGAGGTCAACACCAGCGAGATCTGCTACCTTGCAGACGGAAAAATCGATTTCTAACTTCTTAAGCGTCAGGGCCATGATCCTCACCCTTTCCATCCATCAGGAATTCCTGATTCAACCAGTTACCATTTTCGTTAATTTCGCCATCAAAGGTTGCTGCTCCTTTTTATATTGACGTGTATACTGCTATACTATATAATGCGGGCACTACCAGTGATTATACAGGGACGGATGTCTCGCGGGAATCTGCACTCAGGCAAAGACCGCAGCGAGAAAACTACCGTTCCTTATTTTTAAGCAGAGGTATAGCACAGATGCTCACTGAAATGACCGAGGGAAAACCCTGGCGCCTGATCTTTAACTTTACACTGCCTATGCTGGCCGGGAATGTTTTTCAGCAACTCTATAACACGGTGGATGCCATCATTGTCGGACGTTATATCGGCCCCAATGCTCTCGCAGCCGTCAGTACCAGCTTTCCGGTGATCTTTCTCCTGATTTCATTTGTCTTTGGCCTAACCATGGGATCAGGGATTGTCATCTCTCAGTTTTATGGTGCCGGTAAGATCGAGCAAATGCGTCGGGCAACCAGTACCTCTCTCATCTTTCAAATGTGCTGTGCGGCAGTGATGTCCGTAGTCGGATTGTTGATAAGTGAACCTTTACTGCATATGATGCAGGTCCCACCAGATATCATGGTCGATTCCCTGGCTTACATGCAGATTTACTTCATGGGACTCGTCTTTGTCTTTGCCTACAATATTCTGGCAGCTACTCTGCGTTCGCTGGGTGATTCCCGTACGCCTCTCTTTTTCCTGATAGTTTCTTCGATTCTGAATATTATTCTCGATCTGTTTTTTATTATTGTTCTCCAATGGGGTATAGCAGCGGTATCTTGGGCAACTGTTATCTCACAGGCTATCGCCACGCTGCTATGTTACTTTTATATTGTGAGGCGCATACCTCTTCTGGCTTTCGGCTTCCATGATCTGGTCTTCGACAAAGAAATTCTTTGGTCTACCATCAGGATCGGACTACCAAGTTCGACTCAACAGGTTGTCGTCTCCCTTGGCATGATGGTTGTTCAGGGTTTGGTCAATGGTTTTGGTTCCATAACCATGGCTGCCTATGCTGCCGCGACCCGTATCGATTCCTTTGCCACCATGCCGATGATGAATTTTGGGCAGGCTTTGGCTACATATACCGGGCAAAATGTAGGAGCCTGGCGTATTGACCGCATTAAAGAGGGTCTTAAGGCTACCCTCTGGATGTCATTAGTAACCTGTATCATCATGTCCTTAGTTGTCTTTACTTTCGGACCCAATCTGATCAGTCTTTTTCTCAGTGGCGACGCCAGTTCCGAGGTCGATCCGGCAGAGTTGCAAGCTATTATAACACAGGGAGTGGACTATGTCATGACTGTGACCATGTTCTATATCATCTTCTCCCTCTCTGCAGCTATAAATGGTCTGCTGCGGGGAGCCGGAGACACGATGACTCCCATGGTATCTTCCTTTCTCAATCTGGGTCTTCGTGTTGCTGTCGCCTACTTTCTCTCTGGCATCCCGGAAATTGGTTATCGTGGCATTTGGTGGAGCATCCCCTGTGGCTGGGCAATCGGCGCTCTGGTCCCGTTGATTCGCTATCTCTCCGGTACTTGGCAACAGAGTGCTCGACAACGATACGAAGGGATGATGTTACTGACCGGAAAAAGCTAAAAAATAACCGTTTTAGCCTGAAAAATACGAGCAGATCGCCCTTGCTTGCAGGGTGAGACTGCTCGTTTATCGTTATCAGCATGATAAGATCACAACTTACGTGCTAACGTATTTTTTAGTAGAAGAAACATTTCGGTAAAGTTTATCGGTTTGCCTATATGAGCATTCATGCCGGCTGCCACACAGTGTTCTATATCTTCGCGAAACACATTAGCAGTCATCGCAATGATTGGAATCTCTCTGCCTGCGGCATTATCCAGAGCTCTAATACGGCGAGTCGCCTCGTATCCATCCATCTCCGGCATCTGGACATCCATCAGAATCAAGTCATATGCTCCTGGAGCTTCGCAGAACATACGTACTGCTTCACTACCATTTTCGGCACAGTCTATCTCCAACTCAGTTGGCTCCAGTATTGCCAGCACAATCTCTCTGTTTATTTCCACATCTTCAGCCAACAGGATACGATGCCCTCTGAGGCCGAAGTATTCTTCCTCCGGGGTAGATAACCCATGCTGTTGAGAGGAATTCAAAGAGCCGGAAACTGTGTCAGCACTTACCTCAGAGGTATACTCAGCTGAGTCTCCAGAGATACTCTCATACCGTTGACTACTTTCTCCTCTGCCTAGTCGTACGGTAAATGTAAAGGTTGAGCCACTTCCCAATTCAGATATAATCCAGATTTTACCACCCATCATCTCGACAATGCTCTTGCAAATAACCAAACCAAGACCCGTGCCTCCATACTTACGGGTGGTACTGCTTTCCGCCTGCTGAAAGGCGGTAAAGAGGCGGCTTTGCTGTTGCTGACTTATCCCGATTCCAGTATCAGTTACCTCGAACTGAATGGTGCAAATACCCTCCTCTTCTGCGAGCAAGGATCCTTTTAAGGCTATCGAACCACCTTCGGGGGTGAACTTAACTGCGTTGCTGATGAGATTTGTAATCACCTGCGCCAGACGTTGATCGTCACCGATCAGTTTTTCAGGTATGGCTTCATCGATTTGCATGTTGAACACCTGATGCTTTTCATCGATGCGAAACCCTACAATGGATATTACCTTACGCAACATCTCTTCATTACTGAACTCTGATTCGAGCAGTTCCAACTTGTTAGCTTCTATCTTGGAGATATCCAATACATCATTGATGATCCCCAGGAGGTGATTGGAGGCACCATCTATACGCATAAAGCAATAGTCTTTACGTTCTGTGTCCCGAGATGATTTTCCGATAGCAGTCATACCAATAATCGCATTCAGAGGAGTGCGAATTTCGTGGCTCATGTTAGCCAGGAAGACAGACTTTGCTTGAGTAGCCTCTTCAGCTTTCTCCTTCATTTTCACGAGTTCGGTTATATCATGTAACAAACAGACGACTCCCAGCATTTCTCTTTGCTCACCCAGAGTAGGAGTAATAATCGTATTCACGTACATTATCTCATCGTGATCGAATGTGATTTGGTCGTTATACGATAGAGGAGTTCCTTTCTCCAACACGGAAACGCAATTTTGGATAATTCTGTCAGCCCAGACTTGATCTGTGGATCTTCTGACAATTTCCGTGAAAGCCAGTCCGGTTAGCTCCTTTTCATCATTAAAATTGAAGTTGTTGCAAATAAGAGCATTAGTTCCGATTGTATAACGAAGTTCAACATCGAGAACGAAAAGCATACTGGGAAATGCCTCTAAAAGCAGGCGATTATGGAGATTCTGCTTATCTTTCTCTCTGGCTGCACTGTCCCTGAGATTAATCGCATTCTCATACATGACATTTAAGGCTTCACGGTCATGTTCTAGTTTGCGTGTCCGCCTATGACTCCTCTTTAATTCCAACTGGACCTCAGCTAGCCTTTCCCTGAGATCATGTAACTCCCGAGAGGAAGAGGACTCACAAACCTCATCTCTTAGCAATGTCTCACCTCCACCACCCTGCTGGATGAGGGTTCCACCCTCATACTCTCATCATTTCAGGCTCTAATACTGAATGTCAAATAAAGCGGTAGCCTTGCTTTTGCATGCTTTTAATGCTATGATGACCTCGCATTACTACCAGGCGAGGAGAGAAGATAAACTATGAAGTCCTTTGTTAATGTCACCCATGAGATCGATGATATTCAGATTGCTGTAAAGGAGCTTCTCACTGATACCGAAGCAGAAAATCTCAGGCAAAACAGTGTCGGTATCCTCTTTTGCTACTCTGACATGGCAACAGATGAGCTGGCTTTTGCCTTACAACAGAAAGCCTGTTTCCCAATCCTCGGATGCACAGCAATTGCTACCATGGAGCATCGCGGGTTTCATGATCTGGCTGCCAGCCTGACCATCTTGTCTGCCGATGATTGCAAGTTTATCACGGTAACGACCGATGCTATAACTCCCGAAAACGTTTCTGCGCAGATCGAAAAAAGCTGTCGCACCATCATGGACAAGCTGGGAGAAGAACCCGGATTAATTTTCGCTCTACCGCCATATATCCTGGACATTATGCTGGACGAGTATGCCTCCGGTTTCAACCATTTTGCTCCTGGTGTGCCTGTTTTTGGCGGTCTGCCATCCTATAATGCCATCGGTGACAGAAACCTGACTATCTATCAGGGGGAGGTCTCTCCCGATCAAATGGTCATTCTTGCCTTGGCGGGAAATGTACACCCTGTTTTCTCAGTAAACAATGTAAGCGGCGTCAACGCGGATCGCAAGCGTAAAGTCACCCACGCTAAAGATAATATCATCTATCGTGTCGGAGAGCAAACCTTTACCGACTATTTGCGGGAAGTGGGTTTACCCGTCGATGACCTTACCCAGGGAAATGCCACTATAACCTTCGTCTCGAACCCGTTGCTCCTCGAAAACTCCACCGATGGGTATTCATTCGTGCGAACCTTACATGAGATCGATCTGATAGAAGGTTCTGGCACTGCGATAGGGCAGATTCCCTTAAATGCCACGGTTTCCATTTGCTCTTTGCATCGCAGCGAAATAGAGGAGAGTGCCGCTTCGGGTTTGTCTTCATTGATAGAGAAGATGTCTCTGGCATCTGGTGAAGAGTATACATTCAGTACGGTTTTAGCCGTTTCATGCATCGGGCGACATTTGCTGATGTCTCCTAACAATGATGCCGAAGTCAACTGCCTTCTGGCTAATTTCCCCAGTGGCCTGATCCTCAGCGGTTTTTATAG
>WRDA01000015.1 GCA_009783675.1 Symbiobacteriaceae bacterium
GATACGGTTGAGATCGCTCTCTTCGCTGTAACTCTGTAACCGCTGTAAGCGTTCCTCTAAATCAACTCTGAGGATTCTGGCGTTGGCTGGCATGGTTACGTATCGATTAGCATCCTTAATGTAGTTCCTTGCAGGGTGTGGATGACGTTCACCGCAAGAGACAGAGGATTTACTATGGGAGACTCTGGTTGTGGTTCTGAGCATTACAGGCGTAGCAAAGCGCTCGGAGAGATCCAGAGCTTGCATGATCATCTCTTTACATTCCTGGCTGTCACTGGGTTCCAGCATAGCTATCTTGGCAAACTTCGCATAGAGACGGTTATCCTGCTCGTTTTGCGAACTATGCATGCTGGGTTCATCGGCAGAGACGATTACCAAAGCTCCGTTAACGCCAGTGTAAGCGCAACTAAAGAGCGGGTCAGCAGCGACATTAACACCTACATGCTTCATTGTTACCATGCTTCTGGCGCCGGCAATCGCCGCACCAACAGCTACTTCCAGGGCTACTTTTTCATTGGTAGACCATTGGCAATGGACATCAGGCAGCTTTACCAGACTTTCTAGAATCTCGGTACTCGGGGTTCCAGGGTAACCTGTGGCTACTTGTACCCCTGCCTCCCATGCGCCTCTTGCGATAGCCTCATTCCCGGAAAGAAGCTCTTTACGATGGTCATCGTTCATTATGCACCCTCCTACACGGTCCTTTGTCAGGGATTCTTTTCGTTTCTGATCAGGCAAATTCCTTTTTCGGCTTACACGCATGTGAGTTTTGTCCACTTGGAAGTTCATTGCAGGTTACTCATCACTGTCATTAAGTGCTATGCGCACCTTAACTGTTATGTTTTCGAAAACATTCACCAACTTTATGCACATATCCACAGAATTATCCACAACAGGTAAAGGCCGGTGGAATATGGAGAATCTGATCGAAGAGGTTTTTGCGCCTGGAGGATTGCTGGAACAAAAGTTTCCCAAACACGAGCAGCGTCCGGGACAAAATGAAATGGCTACCCAGGTCCTGGTTGCTCTCGAGAGCAGGAAACACCTAGCGGTCCAAGCAGGAACAGGTCTTGGTAAGACCTTTGCCTACCTTGTTCCTGCAGCGCTCTATGCCGTAGAGCATCAGCAATGCGTGGTTATTTCCACCGGGACCATAAATTTGCAAAATCAAATAATTAGCAAAGATATCCCGGCACTGCAAGAGATCCTGCGAGGAGTGTTGGAGTTCGATGCTGCTTTGGTCAAGGGGAGAGGAAATTATATTTGCATCCGTAAACTAACCGCATTCAACCAGGCAAATCTGCAGGTCGAGTTATTTCGTGAACCTTCGGACGCTGATCAATGGCCCTTGATTGCGGATCTTTTCTTTACCAAAAAGTTTGTTCGTGGAGACCGGGACGAGATACCCTTTCGCGTTGCCGACTCTTTATGGATCGATCTTAATGCCGAAGCAGATTTCTGTATGAAGTCCAGGTGCCCATTTTACAGTGACTGTTACTTTTACCGCGCCAGGCAACAACAAAAGGGAGCACAACTCCTGATTACCAATCATGCCCTTTTTTTCGCAGATCTGGCGATCCGCCGAGAGGATCGCATACAGCAAGTGCGAAAAATGGTCGAAGCAGAGGAATACCGTGAGTTCGGTGAGGTCATTGCCGAGGAACAACCCGCAGAGAGCGGTGACTTTGTCCTACTGAACTATGATGCTGTAGTCTTCGACGAGGCTCAGGGAATCGAAGATTTTGCCACAGATTGTTTTACAGCACGATTTTCCTGGGACCGATTGGTATATCTGGCACGGACTGCGAACTCAATGCTAAGGCCAGGGGGGCTCCTGCAGTGGTCTGACCCTCTGGACCATCAACGCATAGAGTCTCTCTTCACAGTTTTATTACAGCGAACAGAGTTATTCTTAACTTCTCTGGCGCGACAATGGGAAAACGAACGCACAGTACGCTTTCGTGAACCTCATTCTTTTGAGGACACACTGTCAGAACTAATTACAGAGGTTACATCCGAGTTAAACCATCTGCGAGAAATCGCTCAGAACGAAGAGCAAAAGAAGGTTCTAGGGGGGTTGTCGCAGCGGGCTCAGCAGCTGGGTGCATCCTTGCTGAATGTCTATGACATGCCTCAGGGAGATGAGTATGCTTACTGGATGGAAGCCGGCGATCATCAGCTTAGGCAAGTTAAGTTGGCGTCCAGCCCGGTATCTGTTGCCGAGTTTATGACCGAGGACCTTCTGGAACGTGTTCCGGTTGTGCTAACTTCTGCGACCCTGGCTAGCGAACTCGTGCAGCGTCTGGGGTTGTCCAAGCCGCATTGGCTGCGCGTGGATTCTCCCTTTGACTATGAGCATCACACCAGACTCTATCTGCCATCTGATGCTCCGGAAGCTTCCCTCAACAACGATATCATCTTTGCAGAGTTTGTCGCCCAAAGGGTTGCAGAGTTAGTTAGTATCAGTCGCGGTCGTGCTTTTATCCTCTTCACTTCCTATCGGGCAATGCAGGATTGTGTCTTAAGATGTTCCGACAGTTTGGCTGACCAGGGCTGGCCGGTGCTTGTACAGGGAGAGAAACAGCGCGACGTACTGCTTTCGGAGTTTATGGCTCACGGAAACGCCGTGCTCTTTGCGGTCAACAGTTTTTGGGAGGGAGTCGATGTTCCCGGGGATGCTCTGTCCCTGGTGGTGTTAGTAAAGCTCCCTTTTGCGGTGCCAACTGAACCGATCCAGCAGGCCAGGATGGAGGAGTTGCAACGCCAGGGTCGTAATCCTTTTGAGAGTTATACTCTTCCGCAGGCTGTCCTGCGCCTTAAGCAGGGTTTCGGCAGGCTAATACGTAACAAGCAGGATACCGGAGTAATTGCAGTTCTGGATAAAAGGATCCTTAGCAAGAAATATGGTGCACGTTTCCTCAAGGACCTTCCGCCAGCTCCACGAATACATTATTTGGAGGAAGTTGCCGCTTTCTTTTCTCTGCTAAGTGATGCCCAAGCCGCTCATGAACAAGGCATGGCTTTCGTCTGGCCAGAATATAAGCCAAGTATCAGGCAGACGGTACAATCAGTCCCTGTTGAAGAAATATTCTTTGATGACCTCAGTGCCTGGGACGAACCAGCCATGAACGGGTCATCAGTAGCAATGAGGAGGAAGAAATGATGAGAAGATCTGAATTCATAAGGTTGGTCAGGCAACAGAGCAGTTGTCTGCCACGGGATGCTCTGAACAAGGTTTTGCTGTTATTTGCTGAGCATGTCAGCAATAATGCATTCTCTGAACTGCTCGCATCCTTCGATACCCCTGTTACTGCGATGCCAATCTCCTCCGACTTGTTGATACCGGCTGTGAAGAGTCTTAACGAAGCAGTACTGAGAGGTGAGTATGCACTTACCTGGTCTGAAGAGGACTATTTCGATGGCTTTAGCCGTGACAAGGTCTACACCTTAAACGACCCTGACGGACTTGGATCCGAGATAGAGGTATTATTAGAAGCAGCGATTGCTTGTACCGATGCAGGTGAGTATGAAACTGCATTCAAGGCTTTCGAGGAGCTTTTTGCTATTACCATCTCCTCTGATGATGGCGATGTGATCGGCATGGAGACTCTATCTGACCAGAATCTGGTTAACATGGATTTCATAGAGGTTGTCAAACATTATGCATATGCTTCCCTTATGGTCCTAAAACCAAGAGAAGGCGCAGCAAAGTTGATGGAAATACTGCCGCTGGACTATAAAATATGCCTGCATGAAATAGAAGAAGTCGGAGATGAAGGAATTCCCGGTAAAGCTGATTTTATCAGAGAGTGGAGTACCATCCTGATGGAACAGCCTGGCTGGCTCACCGAAACTGCTTTAATTGATGCGGCTATATACGGTGGTGGCATTGAAGCATTGCACGCCTTTACCATGGAACACGGCTCGGTTTATAAGTCGTCATATATTGAACTGATTAAGGCTTACACAAGTCTGAACCAAACAGACCAAGCTATTGAAGTCGCTCTTCGTGGTCTTGATGAGTTAATTATTGATAGTGAGTACAGGACGCAGGTCGCAGACCTTCTCCTGGCTTTAGCCGAGGAAAAGGAGGATCATGAGCTGGCAGCCCAGGCTATTTGGCAGGGTTTACGATCGGCCATGGACATCAATCACTTCATGCTCCTTCATCAATTACAGGATGAAGCCCTTCTCAGCCAAGCCATGAACTATCTTGAGGACAATCGACGTAAGGAATATAGGGATTATCTGAGTATTAGACTACTCAATGGTGACCATCAGTTGGTATGGGAGGAACTGAGCAGGGATACGGGATCACTTGGTTGGAGCACCAGTGATAAAGGGAGAGTCTTTCCCATGTTCATCGCAATCCTGGCTGGAGATGGCCAGCGAATGACCTGTGTAAAGGAAATAGTTGCCGAAGCGTATCCGGATAAAGATCCCTCGGTCCTTATTAAGCAGGTAGTCCAGGCAAACTCTCGCTTCCTGACAGCTGGAGAGTATCAGTCCTACTATAATTGGTGCCACATGGAAGTTGATGAACGCGTGGAAGCTATCGTCAGAGGCCAGCACCGGGGTAGTTATGATAAAGCCGCCGCCTTGGCAGTCGCTATCGCAGAAACAATGCAGTCAAAGGGCGACACTGCCGTTGCTGTCGCATATTTGCGAGGAGTAAAAGCCAAGTATCCCCGTTATTCATCTTTTCTCACCAGTTTGCGTGTAAAGAGTAAACGATCAGGTTTTGATATCGCCCTGTAGAAGAGCAAACACAGGCGTAAACTCTGGCACGGGTATAATATGCCTTTGGGGCCTCAGATGGTAAGAGCGATAGCATCCTGTGAAGAGATGTTATCGCTCTTATCAAATATATACAGCGGATTCTGCCTACCGCACAGATCTGGCCTTGCTGTTAATCACCATAGTAAGCTTCGACTTTGGCAACTAACTCTGCATCACTGATGATAGCAGGAATCACGTTAAGTAAGCTGCCCTCAACAGGAGTAAAACTAATGGTGTAGATAGGGATTAGAACACTTATGAAGCCATATGCCTCTGTATAATAATCCTCGGCATACCACTGCAGATTCAGGGTCAGGGAGTCGGCAAAGCGTTGCCAGGCATCATCCCGATCGACAGATAGCTGTAAATCTGCAGGCAGCACATCACCCTCTTCTTTGGGCATCTGTTGGAGATCGCTGCCATCTGCCAAAAAAGCGGAAATGGTTATTCCACTAAACCAGAGTAATTCACCAGGATCTGAATCATCCAATGGTATGTAGATCAGTACCGGCTCGATGTATTTCCTGACTTCAGTGAGAGCTTCCTCTATAGGTAGTATATTCAGGCTTGAGTTGTCGTCGAAGAGCAGTGCATAGTCTGTTTCTTCAATTACCAGAACAGGCATACCGCTATAGGGATGCAGGACAATCACAAACCTCTCGCCGTAGTTAGGAATACCAAGGTAATGCTTGGTCCAGATGAAGACATAGATTCCTTCGTCTTCGACCTGTATTTCCGGCTCTGTAGGATAGTGCAGGTCACGTTTCTCTGTACTACAGGATTTATTCAGGCGTATCTCAGCCAGCATCTGCAGCGCTCTGAGCGAAAGAGGTGGTGTATTGCTCTCGTCTTCATATATACTGTAGAGCAGTGTGAAGTCAACATACTGTATTAGTTCGCCATTGATGGCGTTCTGTTCAATAAGCAAATCAGGTTGGTCGGACCAGCTGTATGTATATATTAATAAGAGCCCTCCTGGAGTATCAAAGTCATGGAGCTCCAGAACCGGTTGTGAGAATGCCCTCAAATGAGGAAACTGATCCATCATTGAATGAATTGCATCACTTTCGCTGAGCAGGGGAGATCCCTGCATAATCCATTCTAAAACATGCTGTTCATACAATGCAGCGGCTTGCGTCTCCCACAAATCATCCTCATAAATGAAGAGATCGTCATCATACACATCAGCCAGAAGAGGATCAGCATGCAGAGCCAGAACTGACAGTATCACTACTAACAGGAGCATTCGAATTTTTGCAAGATTCATGGGCTTCCTCCTTTAATGGTTTAGAGTTTAGCCTGAAGAGCTCGAAAACTCAGGCAGAGACAGATAACGTGAACCATCATCGGGTAGTACGGTGACGATCGTATGCCCTGGTCCCAGAAGTCTGGCATAATGCAAGGCTGTAAATACATTTGTGCCCGAAGATACGCCTACGAAGAGACCCTCATTACGGGCGAGGAGTTTGGCCGTGGAGACAGCTGCTGTGTCGCTGACTTCAAAGGTTTCATCGATCAATTTAGTGTCCAGATTAGGGGGAATAAACCCGTCACCAATACCCATCTGAACATGATGTCCGAGAGGTTTGCCAGCCAGAATTGCAGCTTTATCAGGTTCGGCGCAGATAATACGACAGGAAGAGTGCTTCTCCTTCAAAGCTCTGCCAATTCCTGACAAAGTTCCTCCGGTACCGAAACCAGAGATAAAGAGATCGATTGGCTCTTTTAGCTCTGCCAGAATTTCCTGACCGGTTACATAGTGAGCCTTGGGGTTATTAGGGTTCTCGAATTGCTTCGGTAGAAAGACCCTTGCGTCTCCTGCGGCTATCTCTTCCGACTTTGCTTTGGCAGCGGTGATAGCTTCCCCGATATCTCTACCGGCAGGCGTCAGGACTATTTCCGCACCATAGGACTTGATCAGGGACTGTCTCTCCGCTGACATGTTTTCGGGCATGACGATGATGACGCGGTAACCCTTACAGGCTCCGATCATAGCCAGGGCAATTCCCTGATTACCACTTGTCGGCTCACAAATGATACTGTCCGCACGAAGCAGGCCTTCCTCTTCTGCGGTTTCAATCATGCGTAGTGCTGGCCGAATCTTGATGCTTCCCCCTGGGTTAAGGAACTCACACTTAACGAATATTCGCGCATCCTGAGTGGAGACTGTTTTTTGCAACTGAACCAGAGGGGTGTTTCCTACAGCCTTAAGGATGTTGTTCAGCAATCGATAACTCCTCCTTAAATACAGATAAGTCACTATTCGCCCTGGTAGGCTGGATTCCTGCCTAAGATAACTATGGTGTAACTGTTCAGGTGCGTTGCACCTAAACAGTTAACACCCCGTGTAAGCGGGGTGCTGTCGGCGCGAAAAGCGCGGCTCCGTGAGTAGGCAGGCTTTGCCTGCTGGAACGGCAGGGGCATGAGGCTTGGAGCCCCATCTGGGATCACTCACTCTGCAAACTAGTCGAACCAGGTGAATAGTTACACTATAGTATTTGAATGGGATATTTCCCTTGCCAGAAACAGCTTGCATAGGTTATAATTTAACCATCAGGCTGATTTTAGATTTACAGGAGGTAAGAAAGTTGCCAGGAATGACGAAAAATAAGGAATTGCTGATGATTCCCGGACCCACTCCAGTAGCCGATGAAGTCTATGAAGCCTTGGCCTCAGAGACCTATGCTCACACAGATCCACGCTTTGTGAAAAACTACAGCGAAGCGATCAGGTTAACTACCGAGATGCTATCCTGCCCCGGTGAGGTCTATCTTGTCTGTGGCAGCGGGACCTTAGCCATGGAGATGGCTGTAGTTAACACAGTAAAGCCAGGGGAGAAACTCCTGGTCATTTCCCAGGGTTTCTTCGGAGATCGCTTCATCCAGTTAGGCAAAGCTTTTGGTATCGAGGTCGATTTTATCAAATCAGAATGGGGTAAACAGGTGGACCCCGAGGAGGTATCCACCAAGCTCTCCGCAGGGAACTATAAGGCTGTAACGGTGACTCATGTCGACACCTCCACTGGTGTCATCGCTGATCTGGAGACCTTGGTGCCTCTGGTCAAGGCTCACAACGCGTTGTTCATTCTCGATGGAGTCTGTGCGACTGCTGCCGTGGAAGAGAGTATGACCAAAACCTATGGCAGTGAGAATTTTACCATCGATGTGATCCTTACCGGCAGTCAGAAGGCGATAGGCTGTCCTCCTGGTCTTGCAATTGTGGCTTTCAACTCTCTGGCTCTGGCAGCGAGAGAAGCCATGAGTTCCATTCCGGCTTACTATGCCGATATTGCCATGTGGCGACCGGTAATGGAGAACCCGTCTAAATATTTCGCTACTCCAGCTGTAAACATGGTGAATGCTTACTATGCAGCCATGAAACTGGTATTCGCTGAAGGTTTATCGCAGCGCTATAACAGACACTCAGCTTATGGTCGTGCTGTACGTTCGGCTTTAACTTCCTTTGGCATGGTAGCACTGGCTGATGAAGAAGCTGCTGCCCCTACGCTCAGTTGTATTCTCTATCCCGAAGGAGTGGACGATGCTGCTTTCCGTAGCGCGCTGAGTGCAAAAGGACTCGTTTTGGCCGGAGCTCTGGCTAACCTCGCAGGTAAAGCTTTCCGTATCGGGCATATGGGTAATACAACTCCGGAAATGTTGCGACAGACTGTGAAATTAATCGGTGAAACCCTTAAGGAAATGGGGAGACCTGCCGACATTGAAGCTGCTCTAAAGCATCTGGAGACCCTTTAAATGCATGCTTATGAGCAGCCCTGATTATAGTTGTGTTAGTTTGTATCTGGTCGCAGTGATCACTGATGCTAAGGGTAAAATGCTCTTGCATATGGATGCCGAACGTAAATGCTGGTCCCTTCCCCAACTACCTTTGGCAGTAAGCAGTTCCTTAGCGAAAGCAATAACGGATCTGCTACACTCAGAGTTTGGAGAGAGTGTTTCATATAAGAACTTGATCGGTCTATTTAACTCCAGAGCATCTTCCGGAAGAGCTCCTGCTCTCTTCATTGCGGTAACTGGAGAACACTCATTGCCTGCAACCCTACTGAACACAAGAGTAGAAGGCCTCTTTTTTGAACCTGGTGACTTACCAAGCTTCAGTGATGTAATACACCTTGAGATTCTAACAGCCTTCCTGGCGGGTCGCAGAGGCGTTTTAGGTTGAATAATCTGTATTCCTGAGCTACTTCATTCTGCTAAGAACCTAAGCCACTACGATATTGACCAGACGCTTTGGGACGATGATGATTTTCAAGATTGTTTTACCTTTTGTTTCGGGTAGAGATTCCGCCATAGCCAGTGCTTCTTGACGAATGACCTCCTCATTAGCATCGCTGGGCAGGAGGACTCTGCTGCGGACTTTGCCATTTATCTGCACTGCATATTCTATCTCGTCTCGTACCAGGGCCTGTTCGTCGTGAACAGGCCATTTTTCATTATGAATCGAACTATTGTGCCCTAAGGATGCCCACAGCTCTTCGCTTAGATGAGGTGCCAGAGGAGCGAGGAGACGGAGCAGATCTTCGCTGATACTGAGTAGTAAACTCCAGTTGGGATCAGTGGCTTCCAGATCGTATTTCTGCAGTGCGTTAAGTAGGATCATCAGCTGTGCTATAGAAGTGTTGAACTGATAGAGAGGCAGATCTCTGGTTATGGCTTTGATGGCCTGATGACGAACGAAATTCAGCTCCTTATCTAATGGTGACGCTGATTGTTGTTCCTGACCCGGGGCAGCACTTATTATTTCTATCCAGCGTTCCAGGCGATCGACGAAACGCGCGATCCCCCGGATCCCATCGTCGCTGGGATTTCCCTTTTCATCGACAGGCCAGGGACCTCCATCACTGTAAGAGAAGCCGAAGCCAAGGAAAAGACGAAGAACATCGGACCCGTAGGTTTCCACATACCCATCGGGAGCTATGGTATTCCCCCTGGATTTTGACATGCGAGCCCCATCCGCGCCGAGGATGATTCCCTGATGAAATAACGAGGTGAAGGGTTCATCGAACTGAAGGTAACCCATGTCTCGTAAGGCTTTGGTTATAAATCTGGCATAGAGGAGATGCATACAGGCATGCTCAGGACCACCAACATAGCGATCTACCGGCAGCATCCTGTTGATCCAGGCAGGGTCCCAGGCCTGAAGTGTATTGTGGTTATCCGGATAACGCAAGAAATACCAGGAGGAATCCACGAATGTATCCAGGGTATCGGGGTCTCTCTGCGCCGCCTGGCCGCAAATCGGGCAGGTTGTATGCATAAAAGAGTCGCTTTTGGCCAAAGGAGATTTACCATCGGGTGTGAACTGGACGTCGTAAGGCAGCTTAACCGGAAGCTGATCCTCGGGAACGGGAACCAAGCCACACTGAGGGCAATGAATTATGGGGACAGGAGCGCCCCAGTAGCGTTGACGGGAGACTAACCAGTCTCGTAAGCGATAAGTTACGGTCTCTTCTCCCTTTTCCTCGGCTCGCAGGAAAGCTGTAATCTTTGTCCGCGCCTCCAGGGAACTTAATCCGTCGAACTGTCCTGAGTTGACCAGCAGACCATCTTCAACGAAAGGCAGTGACCCGTCTATATCCGGTGATACAGGAGTGATAACCCTGGGAATAGGTAAATTATGTATCTGGGCGAACTCATAATCTCTGGTATCATGACCGGGAACCGCCATCACTGATCCGGTTCCATAGCTGGCGAGCACATAATCGGCTATCCAGACAGGAAGCTTCTGGTGAGTAACAGGATGGCTTGCATAGCCACCAGTGAACACACCAGTCTTCTCTTTCGTATTGGTCAGGCGATCCAGTTCACTCTGAGCTGCTGTTGTTTCCTGATAAGCCTTCACTGCAGGTAGGTATTCGGCTGAAGTGATGATCTCTACCAAAGGATGCTCCGGAGCCAGGACAATATATGTTGCACCCAGCAGTGTATCTGCTCTGGTCGTAAAATTGCGGATGACTCCCTGGTGTCCAATCAAGGGAAAGTCGATGAAGGAGCCTTCAGAACGACCGATCCAGTTCTTCTGCATTATTTTGGTCTTTTCCGGCCAGTCTAAGGTATCAAGGGTTTTAGTAAGCTCTTCAGCATAAGCAGTGGTCTTAAAGAACCACTGGGTCAGATCACGTCTGACCACAAGTGTATGACAGCGTTCACAGGCCCCATCGTGAACCTGTTCATTTGCCAGAACCGTTTGACAAGAAGGGCACCAATTGACAGGAGCTTCTTTGCGATACGCAAGATCCCTCTGGAACAACTGGAGAAAGATCCACTGTGTCCAGCGGTAATACTCCTCGTCACAGGTAGAGAGCTCGTAATCCCAATCATAGATGGCGCCGATCTCCCTGAGCTGTCTTTGCATTGTAGCTATACTGGCCAGGGTAGAATCTCTTGGATGGACACCTGTTTTGATTGCGTAGTTCTCTGCAGGAAGACCGAAGGAATCGAAACCCATTGGGCGAAATATTTCGTAGCCAAGCATGCGATGCATTCGAGCCCAGCAATCGGTCATGCCAAAGTTCCACCAGTGACCTATGTGCAGATTTGCTGCACTTGGATATGAAAACATCTCTAAACAGTAAAGTTTTTTGTCAGCATTTTCCGGGTTAAAACGGTAGATTCCACTTTCTTCCCATCTTTTTTGCCATTTACGATCTATGGCAACTCCGTAGCGACTCATTGCTCGCCACTCCTCTCGAAATATAAACAGATCCCCCATCACACGAGGCGGTGGGGGAGTCGCGTTAACACTCATTCGCCTCTATACAGTATCAAGGAGTTTCTCAACCTCAATCTCACTGACAACCAATATGCCTTCTTCGCCAACCACAGGAATGGTTGGCTTCTTCAGTCGCAGAGCTTCTATTGAGTTCCTGTAAACCGCTTTAATATCGTAACCCCGCTTCTGATAAAAACGCAGTGCCAGCATGTTGTCATTGGTGGTCATGGCCCAGATACGTTTACATCCTTCCTGCGTGACTTCATACTCCAGGCTGCGTAGAAGCATGGAACCTATACCACTTGCCGTCATAGTGGAATTAATCGTTACTAACTCGCAGGAGTCACCATCTATGGCATAGGTCAGCAACCCGACGATGAAACCCTCCTGATAGACAATGAACCCGGGGAGTTCGCTTGCTTCATGCTCCGAGTTGGAGTTGAGCAGGCGAGAATCACCCCAATGCTCTGTAAGGAATTCTTTGATTTGGAAGCGGTCGCTATCTACAACCCGGCGGACCACCAGATTACTGGACATGGTATCTCCTCCATATCTGCGATGAGTTGAGAGACGCACATGAACTGTGTTCACCCTGAAGATTAATAGATATGTGCGGCTATCACCGCGCTAATGCGCGGTGCTGGAGCATAGCTCCAGTGAATGCAGGCAGGCTTTGCCTGCTGGAATGACCGGGAGTATGAGGGTGGAACCCTCATCTAACAGGGTAGTTTGTTTTAGATTAAATTGGCGACAAAGAAGGAGTACAAATCGGTTTGCTCATCGATAAGCTTTGCGATGGGTTTGCCCTGACCATGGCCTGCAGCTTTTTCAACGCGTATATGGATGGGATTAGTCCCTGCATCTGCTGCGAGAATAGTTGCTGTAAACTTGCGTGCCTGAGAAGGTACGACGCGATCATCGGTATCGGCGGTCATCACCAGCGTTGGAGGATAAACCGTGTTCATCCTGACATTATGTAGAGGTGAATACTTATAGAGGAATGCAAACTGTTCCGGGTCTTCCGAGCATCCGTACTCGCCGATCCAGTTACGACCGGAGGTAAACAAGTGATATCGCAGCATGTCCAACACAGGTACCCAGACGATAACAGCACCAAAAAGATCCGGTCTCTGAGTTACACAGGCTC
The DNA here is from genome assembly GCA_009783675.1 of Symbiobacteriaceae bacterium. GTDB lineage: Bacteria > Bacillota > JAAYKD01 > JAAYKD01 > WRDA01 > WRDA01. Next base: position 12,656 of record WRDA01000015.1, read on the forward strand.
CGCTAAGCAAGCCTCCGTTTGAACGACCCATTATCCCCAGTTTCCCCTTGCTGGTATACCCTTCGCGAATTAGATACTCACCTGCGGTGATGAAGTCATCGAAGGTATTCTGCTTGCTCTCCAACATTCCTGCACGGTGCCAGGCTTCGCCATATTCGGCTCCTCCGCGCAGACATGGTTCTGCGTGAACACCTCCTTTTTCCAGCCATGCCAGGACCGGCACCGAAAAAGCGGGGACTCGGTTGCTATTATAGCCACCGTAGCCATAGAGAACTGTCGGATGGCTGCCATCTTTTTGCAGACCCTTCTTCCTGGTCACGAACAGGGGAATCAAGGTGCCATCAGTTGATGGATAAAATTCCTGAACGGTTTCATATTGGTCGAAAGGAAAGTCTACTACCGGCTCGAACCAGGGTTTTAGTGTATCATCAATAAAGTCGTATCGCAATATGGTATCAGGACAAAGGAAACTGCTAAACTGAATATAAAACTCCTTGCCCTCAGGTTCTGCTGATATATCCCGCACAGACCCAAGGGAAGGCAGGGGGATCTCTTTGTGTAATGAACCATCAAGATCATATAGACTCAGGTGGTGACTGGCATGGTGCAATGAGATACAGAGTAATTGGTTGTTGACGATGGTAACTCTTTCCAGCATCTCGCCCTGATCTGCAAGTACAGTGTGAAAATCTGCACCTCCAGCAACACTAAGATTGATTCTGACTATCTTCCCGAAAGGAGCATCTTTTTGGGTATAAATAAAGGCAGTATCACCGAGCACGCCTATTACCTCATAGCCACCTGCGAAATCGGCAGATATTGTGTGCCAAGGACTATCAAGGTCGGCCAGGGGTTTGTAATAGAGTTGATTTAAGCGTAGAGTTCCGTAACTTATAGAGAGGAAAGCCCATTTATGAGCATCATCAGAAAAAAAGCGGAAGTTGTAGTTTGGGTGTTCAGGATCTTCGTAGATAAGAGCATCTTCGCTCTGGTCCTTACCAAGGATATGCAGGTATACCTTGGGGTTCAGAGCAGAGGCTGCTACCATGGTAGTCGTTTGGGGATCAGGGAAACGAGTATAGAAGAATCCACTCTCATCGGGTAACCAGGTAATGCCCGAAAACTTGACATGCTCAATCAGGTCCTGAAGGTTCTCCTTATTATGGATGTCCAGAACTCTTATAATTTGCCAATCGGAACCACTGCTGGATAGTCCGTATGCGAAGAAGCGCCCTTTGGGGCTGAAAGCGCGGGCGTTAACAGCGACAGTCCCATCAGGGGATAACGGGTTGGGATCGAAGATAGGCTCTCCGGGATGGTCCGGACTCGCTGAACGGTAGAGAACAGACTGATTCTGCATTCCATCGCTGCGCCAGGTATAATAATGGTTATCAACAAGCTGCGGAACGCTGGCTTTGGCATATCTCCACAACCTGGTGAATCTTTGTTTGAGTTCTGCCCGCAGAGGAAACTGGCTGATATAACTCTCAAAATCCCCATGGTGATCAATTATCCACTGCTGTACTTCAGGGGCGGTGTCATCTTCGAGCCAGCGATACGGATCGGCGACCTGAGTTCCATGATAGTCATCGATAACAAGATCGCGACGTGACAAACGGCGATTAGGCAGACAAGGCATAAGATTAACCTCCTCATAGTCTGGACTCGTCTGTTCTTTATGTGCAAGTATCATATCACTATTTCTGTGAATAAAGCTGTAGTTCCTGCATATTACGGTTTTTGAATCTCCGACTTTGCAGACTGTGTTGGTTGTGATATACTAAGTTCCGGATCATTACCAGCATGTTTATAAGTATGCTTGTACCTGATATAATACGGAGGCGAAATCAATGCCATTGTGGAATAAATGCTTCCGGATGGTTTTCCGGATCCTGGTATTATTCCTGGTTTATTCTTCCCTTTGCGGTGAGTGTATTCATGCCGATGATCTTTCTTTCAATACTCAGTATACCATGAGGTTACACACGGCAACGCAAATCGTCAGGCACCGTATCAATATCGATGACTACGGGGTAATGGTGATTTATGTCAACGCGTTGGTAGAGCAGAGTGAAACAGGGTCATATTGGAACCTGAGACTAATCGACAATCAACTGCGAACAATTTCCGAGATGAATGTAGCCGGAGAAGTTGAGCAGGTAAGCTCAACTCGTCTCCGAGTGCCTCCGGGGAATTATGATCTGCGCATTACCGCAGGCAGTA
>WRDA01000016.1 GCA_009783675.1 Symbiobacteriaceae bacterium
GCCCTGGGTGAAGATGCCCAGCGTCAGGCAGTGAAGATGCTGCATGGCTTACGTGGATCCGGGATCAGCGGGGAGATGGACCTCCAGCATCGGGGTCTTAAGGCTCAGATGCGCCAGGCTGATCGCTTGAAGGCCGACTATGTAGCGATTCTCGGGGAGGAAGAGTTAGCCAAGGGGATCGTTACCCTGCGCAACATGACGAGTAAGGAGCAGATCGAGCTGTCCTGGAATGATCTGCAACCCTGGCTAAAGTCTCAACTAACTTGAAAACCTGTTTCGGGGATAACAAGTGATCCCCTCGCACGTTTCAGTTAGTCTGATCTAAGATGGGGACTCCAAATCCCCATTCCCCTGGACGGGAGCTTCACTCCCGCGCTACACTAGCACGTAACGTAGACGCACACATTTTCATTCTTCAGGGCGAACATAGTTCATGTGCGTCTAACTTAAAAACCTTCAAGCGTGTATTTTTGCAGCTGCCTCTGACAGGCAGCTTGCTTTATAGCAATGACTATGCTACAATACTTTTCGTTCCTGCTGTGTGCGAGGCGGTTGATTAGTTTTGACCGAACACCGAATAATTGGGACCCTAAATCCACGGCCACGAGTGAGACCCTTTCCCTGATCCGGCACTAATACCCCGGGTTACATTGGGGACGCGGTATTGACCTGTGCGGGTTCCACCCTGCTGAGTGCAGGTTCGAAAGCATCAATCGTCACGGCATGGTGGGTTTTCCTGTCTAATAACCCCTCGTCGATACTGAGCAAATCTTTTCCTTCGTTTTTCATCTCCTTCGGCAAGTTTTTTTTCTAACCCATGCTTAAATCACTTGACAGATGGCTGATGCAACCTTATGATTAATCCCAGAAGGTTGGAGCATGGAGGTATGTGCATGTTCGCGCATTTCACCCAAAGAGAATCATGGCTCGCCATGAGGGACGAGGAGATCGTAGCTCTGGCTCAGCGTGGAGACGAGAGTGCATCCGAGTTCTTACTTCACAAGTATCGTCACATTGTCCGCAGCAAGGCAAAACCCTTCTTTTTAACAGGCGCCGACCACGAGGACATTCTTCAGGAGGGATGGATAGGCTTACACAAGGCAATCCGGGATTTTCAAGCTGAAAAAGGTATCCCCTTTAAGCACTTCGCCGAGTTATGCGTGTCCCGCCAAATTATCACAGCAGTCAAGACCTCGACCAGGCTAAAGCATTCACCGTTAAACTCTTATATCTCCCTTAACAAGCCTGTCTACGACGATGAAACCGATCGCACCCTGATCGACATGATCCCCAACACCAGGATGACCGACCCGGAGGAAGTGGTCATGAACCGTGAGGAACTGGCTGACATCAAGAACCAGCTTATGAATACCCTGAGTCGTTTCGAGTATAATGTGTTCTTGCTCTATCTAAAGAAAGCATCGTATCAGGAGATCGCCATGCAGCTGAGAACCTCGACAAAAGCCGTGGACAATGCTCTTTGTCGCATCAAGCGAAAAATCGGTCAGAAGATGAAACCTCATATTGCTGATTAGAAAACCGCCCTCGAGGCGGTTTTTCTTTATCAGGAGGATTAGGGCCATATTTGGCGAACATATCATTATACTCAGTATACTATCAAAGGAGTGAAGCTTAGGATGAAGACTAACCGTGACAAGCTGGCTCAGATCGGAGTCATGACCGAAATAGCTCAGCCGAGATCAAACTCTCCTTATCGCATCGGAGCAGATGGATATGCCAGGCCACTACCAGGTACCGGCGGCATCACCTATAACTTTCAAATTGGTGATCTGTGCACCGGTATCGTCGTAGATCATGTGGAACCAGGGGTGACCTCCCGCCTGGAAGATGCGGCGAAGAACGGTGGTATTAACTTCCTGGCCTGTGTGGGCAATGAAGCTTGGCTGACCAGCGGTGACGCCAAGGGAGCCAGAGGGTATGTCACCGGTAAACACGGCGGTGCTGAGCATGTGATGATCTGGTTCAAACCTGAGGACCTGGAGAAGATGGCCATCGGAGATAAAATCATGGTGAAATCCTGGGGTGTGGGTCTGCAAATCGAAGAACTGCCCGGCATTTTCATCAAGAATCTCGACCCTTTGCTCCTGGAGAAGATGAATCTGCAGATCGTGGATGGCGTCCTTCAGGTTCCTGTAGCGACCTGCGTACCAGCTTATCTGATGGGATCAGGCATTGGATCGGCTACTGCTGATCGAGGCGATTACGACATCATGACCGCTGACCAGGATGAATATCTCAAGTGCGGTCTGGATAAGCTGCGTTTTGGCGATATCGTCCTCCTTCAGGACTGTGACACCTCCTTCGGACGCGGTTACCTTAAGGGTGCCGTGACAATCGGTGTCGTAATCCACAGCGATTGCACCCTCATGGGGCACGGACCAGGTATCACCACTCTATTCACAGCTAAAACTCCTCTCATTAAAGGCCTCAAGGACGAAAAAGCCAATATCGCCTGTTATCTGGGTGTCAAGTAAGTAATCATTAGCGTATAAGGAGTTGCATTTGCCTCCTGTCGGTTGTCTGGAGGCACTTAGCAAAGAGGAGGGACAAAGATTTGACCGATATAAAGACTTTTCTGCAGGAGATCACCGCGGCTCATGGCATTTCGGGTTATGAGTCGGCAGTTGCAGAAATGATCGTCCCCGTATTCGCAGAGTATACATCAGAAGTTCGCATCGATAAACTTGGTAATGTCATCGCCAGGTTAAGCGGAACCGGTGAGGGTGTGTTGCCTCGTGTCCTGCTGGCAGGGCATATGGACGAGATTCCCATGTTCGTTAAACAGATCGACAAGAGAGGCTTTATCCGGTTTCATGCCCAGGGTTTCGATCAGAGAACCTTACCTGCTCAGGAAGTAGTAGTCCATGGCAAAGAGCCTCTTTTTGGCATTATCGGAGCCAAGCCGCCTCACCTTCTCGCTCCTGCCGACCGCAATAAGGCTATTAAGATCGAAGATATGAGCATCGATCTAGGTCTTTCGCCTGAACGAGTCAGGGAGCTTGTACAGGTTGGGGATCCCATTACCATCAGGCGGCGAAGCATCTGTCTGAAAGGGAATCGTATTTCAGGTAAGGCTCAGGACGATCGTGCTGGCGTAGCCGTGATCCTGGAGTGCTTTAAGCAGTTACAAAAGCTGAACTTTGCAGCAGAAGTATTTGGGGTCGCTACGGTCCAGGAGGAAGTAGGCTTAAGAGGAGCCACGGTTGCAGCGTTCGGTGTCGAACCTGATATTGGCATCGCTATCGATGTTTGTCACGGAGAGATGCCAGGAGTTTCAGAGTTCGACGCAGTTCCCATGGGCAAAGGACCTACCATAGGCCTTGGCGCTAATATTCACCCCAAGGTTCACGAACGCCTGGTGCAGGTCGCTAAAGAAAACCATCTCCCCTTCCACGTGGATCCTTATCCGTCAGCAACAGGCACAGATGCCTGGGCCATTCAGGTTTCCCGTGCCGGCGTTGCCAGTGCTGTACTCTCTATCCCACAGCGTTATATGCACACTTCAGTAGAAACCCTGTGCTACGATGATGTAGTCACCGCCGGAAGGCTGCTGGCTTACTTCATCGCCAGCCTCGATGTCGCATTTGTGGAGGGATTAACATGCTATTAAAGAAGTTATGCGAAGCCTCGGGGGTCAGCGGCAATGAGCAGGAAGTGCGGGATGTTCTCACCGAGGCGTTAAAAGATTATATCGATGACTGGCAGCGGGATAAGATAGGCAATCTGGTGGCAGTTGTCAATCGTAATGCTCCCGGACCGCGTGTGATGATCGCCGCTCACATGGATGAAGTCGGTCTGATGATCTACGGTTTTGAGAAGAATGGTTTGTTGCGTTTCAGGCCAGTGGGAGGCGTCGATCTGAGGGTGCTGGTCTCCAAACCGGTGCTGGTCGGTAAGAACCGAGTCCCCGGGGTAATCGGAGCCAAAGCCATTCATCTGCAGCGTCCGGAGGAAAGGCAGAATCCCATACCCGTCGACCAACTGACTATCGATATTGGCTGCTCTTCCAAAGAAGAAGCAGAAGAACATGTCAAACTCGGTGATTATGTGGTCTTCGATACTCTCTTCGAAGAACAGTGCGAAGGAACTCTCAAAGCCAAAGCTCTCGATGACAGAGTGGGTTGCGCAGTCCTGGCCGAGGTGATGCAGGGGAAGTACAGCATTCCAGTGTACGGAGCTTTCACCGTTCAGGAGGAGATCGGAACCAGAGGTGCCAGAGTAGCAGCTTTCCAAATCATGCCTGATGTGGCTATAGCTATCGAAGGGACTGTCTGTAATGATATCGCCGATAACCCTGAGGCAGAGTATACTACTGAACAGGGCAAAGGTGTGGTCATCAACTTTATGGACGGAGGTTTGGTAGCGCACCGGAAACTCTTCTCTCTGGCGGTCGCAACGGCGGAGAAACATGGTATACCCTATCAGTTCAGGCGCAGCACTTCAGGTGGCAACGATGCCGGTGCCATGAGTCTCACCGGTGCTGGTTGCCCTGCTCTGGCTGTCGCTGTGCCGACTCGTTATATCCATTCACCGGTTTCTACTGTCAAAAAAAGCGATATGGACTGTGCTGTAAGGTTTGTCACCGCTTTGGTGCATGCAATCGAAGATGGAGGTTTAAACCAATGACGATCTGCGAATTGAAGGATCTCACTAAGCGCATTTGCGAACCCTATTCCCCAGCCGGTGATGAAGCTATCATCGCCGAGGTTATCGGCAAAGAGATTGAAGGTCTTGGTCTGGATATCAGCATCGATGCTTTAGGCAACCTGATCGCTCACAAGAAAGGAACTGGCCCTAAGGTAATGCTGGCTGCCCATATGGACGAGATTGGTGTGATCATCACTCACATCGAGGAGAAGGGATTCTTGCGCTTTGCATCTATCGGAGGACAGAGACCTCCCAGCATGCTGAGCCAGCGTTGTCATTTCGCCAATGGTACCATCGGAGTCTTCGCTTCGGAACCAATCGAACCTGGACAACAGATGGAACTCAGCAAGATGTATATCGATATCGGTTGTTATACCAGGGAAGAGGCCTTGCAAAAAGTCAAAGTCGGGGATATGGCGGCTTACTATGGTGAGTGTATTGACCTGGGTAAAGTTATGGTCTCCAAAGCTCTGGACGATCGTATCGCCTGTGTAGTCCTGATCGGCGTTTTGCAGCAGCTAAAGGACAAGGAACTGCCTAATGATTGCTACTTCGTCTTTACCGTACAGGAAGAGGTCGGGTTGCGCGGCGCCAGGACATCGGCATTCGCCATCGATCCTGACTACGGAATCGCCGTAGATGTCACCGGTACGGGAGATACTCCTAAAGCCAGGGTGATGGAAGTCTCTCTGGGGAAGGGTCCGACCGTAAAAGTCAAGGATGCCTCGGTGATCTGTCATCCTAAGGTCCGCCGTTTCATGGCCGAAGTTGCCGAAAAGCATGAGATTCCTTATCAGTTGGAAGTACTGGAGTCGGGGGGCACCGATTCCGGAGCGATTCATCTGACCAAAGCCGGTGTGCCAAGTGGAGTGATGTCTATACCCTGGCGTCACGGACATTCTGCTTCGGAAATGGTGGATATGGACGATGTAGCCAATGGTATCAAGCTCCTCAGTGCCATCCTGGAGAGTGAATTTCCCAAGTAATATGGTTTGTTAGAATAAAGAAGAAGCCTTGCCAATGCACCGCAAGGCTTCTTTTGTAAATGTTCAGCAAAGCAGGAGAGGGAGTGTTTAGTTTGGCCAACCCCTTTTGGGATGGACCTCAGGCGGCTCATCGTCGGGTGGTTTACAAGGGAGCAGGCTATTCGGATAGTGATCTGCGTTACAAGCCTCATATCGGAGTGGGCAACACCTATATGGAAGGGAGCCCTGCCCATATTCAGATGCGTTCCTTAGCCGAAGCTGTCAAGCAGGGTATTTGGGAGGCGGGTGGCGTGCCGGTTGAGTTCGGTGTGCCGGCAACCTGTGGTAATGTGGCTATTGGCACCGAATGTATGCGCTATGAACTGGCTGGCCGGGATGTCGTGGCCATGAGCATCGAGTTTGTAGCCTCGGTGCATAACTTCGATGGTATGGTCCTTTTAGCTTGCTGTGACAACATTATTCCAGGGACCATCCTGGCTGCGATCCGCTGCGCCGTGCCAGCAGTGATTCTTACCGGAGGCCCTATGCTCCCTGGTGTATATAAGGGTCAGCAGTTAATGACACCGGATATCAATGTGGGTTCCTTCCAGGAAGAGGTCCCCTGGGATTTCTCAGCTATGGAAGATGAGGCCTGCCCGGGTGTTGGAGCCTGCACGGTGATGGGAACCGCTAATACCATTCAGATACTCACCGAGGTGCTGGGGTTATCCTTGCCGGGGTCGGCCACAGTTCCGGCGGTATCAGCCGAAAGAATCCGCATAGCCAGAGAATCCGGCAGACGCGCTGTAACGCTGGTGCGTGATGGAATCAAGCCTCAGGATATCATAAGCAAAGGGTCCATCGATAATGCCGTGGCTGTAGAGATGGCTGTGGGAGGCTCGTCCAATGCGGTTCTGCATCTCCTGGCCATCGCCATGGAGCTGGGTATTCCATACTCCCTGGGCGAATTTGATCGCCGCAGTCAGATACCCTGTATCTGTGGAGTCAGATCGGCAGGCCCCTACTCTGTCGTGGATCTGTTTCATGCAGGAGGTGTCCCTGCCATAGCCAGGATCATCGAGGAGTATTTGGACCTGACAGCTCGCAATATAGCCGGGACTGTGCTGGGTGAAGTGATCGCCACAGCCAAGCCGGTTTTGGGAGGCGTTCTGAGGCCGCTGGAGGATCCTTGGCATCGTTCAGGGTTAACTGTCCTCTATGGAAATCTGGCTGAAGAGGGAGCGATCATCAGAACGAGTGGTGTTCCCCAGGGCATGCTCTGCTTCACGGGTCCTGCCAAGGTCTATGACAGCGATAATGAAGCCTTCCAGGCTATTAAGGGAGGTGAGATCGTTGCCGGGGATGTAATCGTTCTGCGCTACGAGGGCGTGAAAGGCTCTCCCGGGATGAATGAACTTATGCTCTCCACCGATGCTCTGGTTGCCTACGGCCTGGACAAAACGACAGGTCTGATCAGCGATGGCCGCTTCTCCGGGTTTAACCATGGTCCAATAGTCGGTCATATCTCTCCGGAAGCCATGGATGGAGGTTTGCTGGCACTCGTAGCTGCTGGAGATATGATCACCGTAGATTGCCTGGCAAAGAAACTGACTCTGCATGTCGACGAGGAGACCATCGCTAACCGGCGAGCAGATTGGGTACATCCCGAACCCAAGATCCAAAAGGGTATGTTGGCTATTTATGCGGCAACGGCGAGACCATCACATGAAGGTGCTGCCATGCAAAACTGGGCGAGGCCTCGCGTTTCGCGCTGACAGCGGTATGAACTACAATAGCGGATCTCAGGATAAAGTGGTGGCGGCGATGCTCTGTTTGATCTCTCTGAGCAGACTGATGAAGAGCGGAATGGCTATCAGCAGGCTGAGGAGATCGGTTGTTGCCTGGATAGCGACGACACCATCGAGACCAAATAAGCGAGGCAGGATCAGAATACAAGGAATGTAACAGAAGCCATTGCGGGAGAGAGCCAGGATGAAAGATTGTAAACCTCGTCCCATAGCCTGGTAACTCATGTTGGTGATCACGACCCAGGCCTGGAAAGGCAGGGTCAGAGCCTGCAGACGAATAATACGGGTCCCGAGTTCGACGACTTGCAAGTCATCAGCTCGGAACAGGGAGAGCAGAGGAGTCGCAAAGACGAAGATGACGCTGCAACAGGCGACAGCTGCGATGGTGGACATCTTTACCGAGTACCAGAAAGCCTCCTGAAGTCTGCTGAAGTTTTTTGAGCCGTAGTTGAACCCGGCTACTGGTTGGAATCCCTGCCCCATACCCAGCATCGCCGAGTAGACCATCATGGTGACCCGCGTGACGATGGAGACAGCTGCGATGGCAGCGTCACCAAAAGGCCCTGCAGCCTGATTCATCAGCACCTGGCTGATGGCAGCCAGCCCTTGCCTGAAGAGGGAAGGGGAGCCCATCTTCAGCTCCTCATAGTAGAGCATGAACTCCAGACGAAAAAAGCGTGGTGCCAACGAGAGATTGCTGGTACCACGTAAAAAATGCGAAAGCAGAATGGCAAAACTGATCATTTGGCTCGGTATGGTCGCCCAGGCAGCTCCGGCTATGCCCATATCAAGAACAAAGATGAAGATAGGGTCGAGAATGATGTTGATGATTACCCCAGCCGAAATACCTATCATGGCCTGAAAGGCATTGCCTTCAGAACGCAGGATATTATTGAGAGTGAAGTTGGCGATGATGAACGGTGCTCCGATCAGGATGACATTACCATAAGCCAAAGCATAGGGCAAAATCGTCTCTGTGGCGCCCAGGAGTTGTACCAGGGAAGCGGCCCCGAAAAACCCATACACAGACATCAGGATGCCACAGGTAAGGGCGCTGTAGAAGGCAGTTGCTGCCGCTTCGGCGGCCCTCTTTTGATTTCGCTGCCCCAGACTGCGGGATATAAGGCTGGCAGCGCCGGTGCCAAAAGTCATCCCTACTGCCTGCATGATGGCCATCAGGGGCATGACCACGCCAACTGCTCCGGTGGCGCTGGTTCCCAGAGAACTAACGAAGAAGGTATCGGTAAGGTTGTAAAAAGAAGAAATGAGCATGCTGATAATAGCAGGCCCGGCAAGGTTTTTGATCAGGCTGGGGATGGGATCACTACCCAGCCTGGCGTAGCGTTCATTCTGCATGTTTTGTGACATCTAATCTCCCTGGTATACGACCGATCTAGCCATTCTCGAGACTACGCTGTAATAGCGGCAGGATTGCGCTTAGCTGTTCCTGGTCTGAAATGAGTGCCTCGATACGGCCTATACCATTTGGAACGCGACCGTTAACGTCATTGACGAAATCCAGAGACAGTTCATTCATGCTTATTTGACTTAAGTTCAGATTTATATAGAGAGCCAAATGGCGGCCCATTATCTGTACAGCTGCGATATTGCGCAAGCGACGAAAGACGATGAGTCGGTCGCGAATGATCAGTTCGATATCGTTGCTGAGGGAGAAGATGGTTTGCTGCAGAGTCAGGTAGAGTCTCTGCAGATTGGTCTCCCCTGGTTGCAAGAGATTGTTCAGACGCAGCAGAATCTCGGCTGGCAGGTCTTCGTTCCGCAGAGGGGGGAGCATACGCTCGATCAGTAGCAGGTTGGCGCTGTGGAAGCGATAGCGCAGTATATCTACGGTTACAGCCGCCTGAGCCGCGGTATGTAATGCGTAAGACGCTACACGATCACCGATGCATATAAGGCGTGGCATATGCCATTGCACCGTCTTATCACCGTCTGCTCCCATTTGCAGGAGTACCTGTAGATTAAAGTCGGCGCGGTGATCCAGCAGCCAGTTGAGATAGAAGAGTCCCTGATTGAGAGCCAGGGCTCCGCTACCATAATGGATTATGGTGGGACGATCATTCTCGTCCAGGCCCAGGGTAGGAATGCGCTCATCCTGATTGCTATGCAGTGGGTAATTGGAAGCTAAAACGCGAATCCCCAGGATGTTATGCAAGTTATCTTCCAGAAGCTGCCTCAATTCGGTATCCAGGGGACGCTCTTCGCCGCGCAGTTCGTCGAATCGGAGCTCACGGCTATCCTCTCTCAGCCAAAAGAGCTTGACATTGCTCATCTTACACCCCACCGTTTTATTTAATTCCACTATAAATTTCATGTAACTATTCACTGCCTGCTGTGTTCATTTGAAATGGGGCCTCCAAGGCCCCATGCCCCGGTCGTTCAGGCAGGCGAAGCCCGCCTTCACTCACTGAAGCTTCGCTTCAGCACCACGCTCATGCGTGGTGGTAACTGTTAGGTGCAAAGCACCTGAACAGTTACAATTTCATTTATTAATTTCACTTTGAGCGAGGGAATTCCTCTATTGGCGTAATACATAAATGCTCAAAAGACATATATTTCCCCTAGAGTTGCTCATCTCCTTGACGAATCCCCTTTAAAAGGTTAAAATAAGCAGTGGTGCAGTGACCTCTTTTCTTTGTGCGAGTATACTTTCATACCACAAAAATAGAAGATGCAGTCATCTGTTAATATGAAAATTCTAAACAGGAGGTGTTAGCTATACCAATAGAATACTGGATTCTTTTGCTGGTTGCTGTCATAACCGTCGGCGTTGCTTGCTGGTATGCAGGAAAGCGCGTTCGTATAAACAATGACGAAGCCTTACTTGGCTCCGCACGTGAACAGGCGCGGGGCATTCTGGAGAAGGCGGTGCAAGAAGCGGAAGCAAAGAAAAAAGAAGCTAACCTGGAAGTTAAGGACGAGATGTATCGTCTACGCAGTGAGTTAGAAGCTGAATCGAAGGAGAGACGCGCAGAACTTCAACGTCTGGAGAGACGGGCCATTCAGAAAGAGGAAAGCTTAGATCGTAAATTAGAGAATTTCGAGAAGCGGGAAGAGGCCCTGCAACGCAAGGAGCAGGAAGCTGAGGAGGTAAAGGCAAGGGTCGACGATCTTTTCCGTCGTCAATGGTCTGAACTTGAACGTATCGCTGGTCTGTCTATGGAGGAGGCCCGTAAGCTTCTCTTAGCTCAGGCTGAAGAACAGATCCAACAGGAGATGGCAGTACAGATTCGTAATGCTGAGCAACAAGCCAAGGAGGAATCGGACAGAAAAGCCAGGGAGATCATCAGTCTGGCTATTCAGCGCTGTGCTGCGGATCATACTTCGGAAACCACCGTGTCAGTGGTTCAATTGCCTAATGATGAGATGAAAGGGCGGATTATTGGTCGCGAGGGGCGCAATATCCGTACCCTGGAGACTCTGACCGGGATAGATCTGATCATCGACGATACACCGGAAGCCGTAATCATCTCCGGGTTCGATCCGGTCCGCAGGGAGATTGCCAAGTCTGCTCTCAGCAGGTTGATTCTTGATGGTCGCATCCATCCGGCGCGTATCGAAGAGATGGTGGAGAAAGCGACGCGAGAGATGGATCAGAAGCTCCGGGAGGATGGAGAAGCCGCCTGTTTCGAAGTCGGAGTGCACCAGGTGCATCTGGAAATCATTAAGCTCCTTGGTCGTTTGCGTTATCGCACCAGTTACGGTCAGAATGTACTTAAGCATTCGCTGGAAGTAGCATATCTGGCAGGGATCATGGCTGCCGAGTTAGGTGCTGACGTGACTCTGGCTAAGAGAGCGGGACTGCTGCATGATATTGGTAAAGCAGTAGATCACGAAATCGAAGGCTCCCATGTAGCCATAGGTGTCGAGATTGCGCGTAAGTACCACGAACATGCAGAGGTACTGCATAGCATCGAAGCGCATCATGGTGATGTGGAGGCTCAGACGATCATCGCCTCACTGGTTCAGGCTGCCGATGCAATTTCCGCGTCCAGGCCGGGAGCGAGACGAGAGACTCTGGAGACATATATTAAGCGTTTACAGCGCTTGGAAGAGATTGCCAACGATTATGAGTATGTCGAACGGGCATATGCAATCCAGGCCGGTCGTGAAGTCCGCATCATGGTCAAACCGGATAAAGTAGATGATGTTATGGCTTATAAGGTTGCTCGCGACATCGTCCATCGTATAGAAGAGCATCTGGATTATCCCGGGCAGATTAAAGTTACGGTCATCCGGGAAACGAGAGCCATCGACTACGCAAAGTAGGGATAATATAGTCAGGTGCACTCCCAGGAGAGGTGGTCCATTTGGTGCGACGGAGGCGTTCGGGATCAATAGCCAGGTCAGTCGTTCCTGCAGGAGATTACCTCGGGGAGCCTGATAAATCCTGGCTTAATGCTTCAGCTGCAAATCGCATCATCGCTGAGCTGAGAGAGTTAAACCACCAACAGAGTCTGAGAATCGATGCTCTGGAGCAGGCGTTGTCCTTACATACAGAGAAGCCGGAGAATAGCGCGGAGTCTGATCCCTCCCTAAGTGAAGGGATTTTTATAGAGAACGAAGTTAGGGAGGATCCTGTGGCGGTTGATGCAGCTGCTACCTCTCTTCCCGAAATAGCAAAGGCAGAAGACGCCGAAACTCATGAGGAGACGACCTCCTGGCGTGAGGAGTACCTTCAGCGAGTCAAAATGGACCCTGGTCTTTCGCTGCGGTCTACGACTCTGCATCAGGAACCTGAGATCCTACCAGAGAGCTCTCAGAGTTCTCCGCTAATCGTCAGCAGCGAGAAACGGGTAGATTGGCGGGACCTGCTCTTTTCGAGTGCGCGCTCGGCTCAGGGTAGTGGTCAGAGCCATTTCAACTTTAAGGCTGTTGGCGGTGGCAATGAACTCGGTGGCGCTTGTTATATGTTGGAGGCTATCCGATATGATGTCCGCATCCTTATCGATGCCGGCATACGTTTTCGTGGCAGCAACTTACTCCCCGATCTGGCTCAGGTCCCTAAACCGGATCTCATCGTCATTACCCACTCCCACCTCGATCACTGTGGTGCTTTACCCAGAGCCGTTTCTCTGTGGCCGGATGCGGAGATTTGGTGTCATAATGCCTCAGTTCCCTTAATCGAGCACAACCTCCAGCTCCTCTGTCGTCAACCATCCAGGGACCCTCTCATCGATGTTCCTGAGGCGGATTTGTATGCTCAGAGCGAAATCGATATGGTTACGCTGCAGGGAAGAGAATGTAGTATTGCCTATCGTATTCCGGATACTGACCTTACACTCACCTTTTGGCCTGCCGGACACACTCTGGGTGCCTGCAGTCTGGCCATCGAAGGACCAGAGGATTCTTTTTTCTTCACCGGTGAGTATGCGAGTCACAATGAACCATCAGTAGTAGCTGCACGTTGGCCCGAGAAGCGTTTCGATGTTGTCGTGGCCAGTTGCAGTGGCATAGCAGGCAGAAGTTATGATCGCCTGGAAATGCACCGCATCCTGGTAGAAAAAGTGAATGAGATTCTCTGCTCAGGTGGTTGGGCTATCTTCCCCGTGACTGAAAGCGGTAAGGCC
The DNA here is from genome assembly GCA_009783675.1 of Symbiobacteriaceae bacterium. Lineage (GTDB taxonomy): Bacteria > Bacillota > JAAYKD01 > JAAYKD01 > WRDA01 > WRDA01. The sequence continues at coordinate 13,030 of WRDA01000016.1, forward strand.
CAGGATCTTTTTCTACTCCTCAGAGAAGCCGAACAGCGAGGCGATCTGCCACCTGTACCCATCTACTGGGATGGAGCGCAGCGTCGCTTAGCGATGACCTACAGCCTGTTTTCGACTGCAGGAGAAGCAGAGAGCTCTGTGAACTATCTGCAGGAGCCAGGAGTACCTTTAAATGATGATCTCAGAGCTGCATTACCAAAAGGAGCAGGTATTCTCCTGACCAACCCGGGGTTCCTCTTCAGCCCTGCTGCAGGTGAACTGCTCACTAGGATCCTGAAACTACCTTATAGCGCCGTTTTCACTCCGGTTCGCCCCGATTCTCCTCTGGATTTACGGGGACAATTTAGCAGCAGAGACTGGGATCCCTTGCTTGTGAGTTATCAATGGCCTGCTCACCCCAGTGAGGATGAAATGACCGAGTTACTGCTGACCTTACAACCACAGGCGGTTCTTCTGGTTCACGGAACCCAGGAAATGCAGCGAAACTTGCGCGCATCCCTGCCGGCAGCTATTATCCGTCGTTCTATCAGTACCGGAGAAACGCTTCGGGTGAGGCCTCAGGGAGTGACCTGAGCTTCCTGATCTTTACCAGATATCATGAGGAAGGCTGCTTTCTCTGGTATAATCATCGCGAAAAGCACTCGTGAAAAAAGCAAGAGACCAACAATGAAAGGAAGATTACTCATGCTACGCATCGCTATCAATGGTTTTGGTCGCATCGGGCGCCTGGCTGCACGTCAGATTCTGGGAGACGAAACGGTTAAACTAATCGCTATCAACGATCTCGCGGATGTCAAGACGTATGCGCATCTGTTCAAGTTCGATTCCAATTATGGGGTCTGGCCCGGATCCGTGGAAGTTACAGAAGGAAAAGTTACTATCGATGGGCACGAGATCCTTTGCTTCGCTGAGCGTGATCCTGCCAAGTTGCCCTGGGCAGAGCATCAGATTGATCTGGTCATAGAATGTACTGGTGTTTTCACGTCCAAAGAAAAAGCAATGCTCCATGTCGCAGCTGGAGCAAAAAAAGTGGTCATCTCCGCTCCGGCGACTGATGAAGATATCACTATTGTCCTTGGCGTAAACGAAGGTAAGTACGATCCTGCCATCCACCATATTATCTCCAACGCTTCCTGCACCACCAACTGTCTGGCTCCCGTAGCCAAAGTCATCCACGAGAGCTTTGGCATCGTCAAGGGCACGATGACCACGGTTCACTCATATACAAATGATCAGAACATTCTCGACCAGGCTCACAAGGATCTGAGGAGAGCCAGAGCCGGGGCACTTTCAATCATACCGACCACGACAGGAGCAGCCAGAGCTGTTTCTCTGGTACTTCCCGAACTTAAGGGTAAGCTTAACGGTTTCGCTTTACGTGTGCCGACCGCCACGGTTTCCATCGTCGATCTGGTTTGTGAAGTA
>WRDA01000017.1 GCA_009783675.1 Symbiobacteriaceae bacterium
CTCTGTTGCCTCCAGAAGAGAAACCCTGCAGCCATTTTGCTCTAAGACCTTTTGTAATGCTTCGATGGTGGCATCATCATCGAACTCCGCCTCAGCATCCAGAGGAAAGGAAGACAGGTTATGCTTAAGGTTATAGGTGAGGCCGACATGCAGCTCGTGAGGTGTCGGCAGGTCATTACTCGTTGGCATCTCCCTAGAGATATCCATCATTCTCCCTTACTTGAGGATACTAAAAACTCATTTTTCCGGAACTGGAAAGTCAAGTAGGCTTCGTTGAGATTGGTCAGACTACCCTGAGTATCGGCGCTGATGATGCAACCTCTTGGCAACCCGTAGCCACTCGAACCATCTCCCATCAGACGCAGGGCAGTCTTTAGTTCGATCCAATCTTCGTTCTCGGCATGGGTGTCGAAAACTGCAGGCACGATATTCAGGCAGGGAAAGAGGGATGCTGTTGTATCATCATCAGGGACTTCCCAGCGTACCCAGTGGCTGCCGATCATGATCGCTCCGGCAGAAACACCTATGAAGAGCTTACCCTGGCTGTGCAGGGACTGAAGTGTAGCCAGCAGATCATGCCTGACCAGCCAGGACATGCCATCTTCTACTTCGCCACCGGAGATAAAAATGGCGTCTGCTGCCTGCAGAGATCGCAGAATCGCCTCCCGGCGGATCTTCTCGCGGGCGAGAGGCAGCAACTCCACTGAGCTTGCTCCGGCTTGCCTGATCATCAGACGCATAGCTTCGAAGAAAGGTCTGCGATCTCCGTTAGCAGTGCCAATGTAGACAACTCTGTGGCAGCCGACACTCTGCAGAGCATTCTTCATTATGCGGATGATCGCCCGGGGATCTCCACCCGGTCCACCTGCCAGTAGGAGGGCAGGTATTGGTCCGACAGCATTGCTCATGCGAAGAGACTCCCCCAATCCACTGCGAAGTTGGTCTGTGTGCGACGAAACTTCCCTGCAGGTCCGGGCAGGATCTGTTCTACCACCCTGATGTCGAACCTCGCATCATGTCCATAGAGATTCTGCAGGATGATGCCAGTTTCCTGCAAGAGATCACCTGCGCCCGGAGCAAGCATAATTTCCAACTGATAAAGATTCTCAGTCTGCTGTTCCATATGGTAATCTCTGAGACCCTCCAAAGTAGCCAGAGCCTGATCGACATCCCAAGTGGTAACCAGCTCTCCCTTCGTAGTGAAAGTCGAGTTCGTCAATCGGCCTTCGATTCGTTGAACGATCATGCCTTCACTGCGGCCACAGGAGCAGATCCCGGTAGGGTAAAGGCGGATCAGGTCACCGGTATCGAAACGGATGACGGTGTTCCAGGGATTATCGAAGGTGGTAACTAGCATACGACCTAACTCTGGTCCGCCATAGCGATCCTTGAGAGGATAGAAGTCGATGCGGCAGAAGGGGAGATTTTGATGGAGATGGCCAGCTTCGCACTCTTCGAGGACAAAGCCGGTTTCGGTGGTACCATAAGAACTGATCAGTGGGCAAGAGAAGAGTTTGCGGATGGGGGCCAGATGAATCTGGGAGATGAACTCGTAGGTAAAGACGATGACTCGGGGGGTAAAGAGTTTAACACCCTCATCCAGAGCCCAGTATGCCAGATGAGCCAGCAGGGACGGATTGGTTTCGATTATGACCGGCTTAAACAACTGTAGTTCCTCAGCCATACGACGGTAGTGCCGAGGCATCCACTGCACCATGTTAATCTTTTCGTTGAGGTAGAGTCGATTGCCGACCAGGCGGGAAGAGAGGGGAAGATCCTCCTCACAGCTGATGCCAACATTAAGGGAGGAAGCCAGCTTCGCTTCACGCTGAGGATAGGTCAGCTTAGCCAGATGTGCATTAAGCTGCCACGCAGATGCCTCGCTGCGATCCCACCAGTCCTGATCCCAGATATTGACGACCCTGTCTCCAGTTGTCCCACTGGTAAAGGTGTACTCAATGGCTTCGGATAGCAGTCCTTCCCTGACATCGCGATGATTGGGAACAAGTCCCCAGGGGAAGTGGTCGCGGATCATCTGTTTGCTCAGCTCGGGAAGGGCATCATAGCGCTGGTCCAGGGAGACCCCGGGACCAGGGTCTAACTCCTGCCAGGGTTGGTAGGCTATGGCAGTCTGCAGCGCTGTATCTAAGGTGTGCAGAGAGCGCTGTTGAAAGGATTCCGGATAGTTATATCTGTGAGGAAGAATCATGTGTACAACCTCCTTGTTAGTATATTCTACACCCTGAGCAGGAGGAAATAAAGAGTGCCGAGGCTTATTCTTCATAGATTTTGCATCATATTTACAATATGAACCACACTTAGGGATCGCCGAGTAATTTCAGGAAGGATTCCAGGCTATAAACATGAAAGATTAGATTACCAACTTTTAAGGAGGTTGCCTTAGTGTCCCGGAATCTTAAAAAATTGACAATCCTGCATTCCAATGATATGCATGGGGATTTCCTGGCTGAGCATGTGGATGAACAGCTTATGGGCGGTATTTCCATGCTGTCGGGGTATGTGACCAGGGTCAGGGCGAATAATCCCTTTTCAATCTACTGTATCGCCGGGGATATGTTGCAGGGTTCCCTTATCGATGCGGAGTACCGGGGACTTTCGACTATCGAGATCATGAACATGCTCGCTCCCGACATAGTCTCTCTGGGAAACCATGAGATAGACTATGGTGTGGCCCATTTGCTCTTCCTGGAGCGTTGTGCCAACTTTCCCATCGTCTGCGCCAATCTCTTTATTAAGAACCCTTATCGGCGTCTCTTCAGTCCTTACCAAATCATGGAGATCAACGGCATGACCATCCTCTTCATTGGGGTCATCACCCAGGAGGTGGCGGCAAATCTGCGCATGGATGCTCTGCTGGGAAGCCTGGTCGATGTGGAGGAAGCAGCTTTGGAGGTAGGGCGCATCTGCAATGCTCATCGTTCTCTGGATGTGGACCTGACCGTGCTGTTGACTCATATCGGTCATGAGGAAGACCGCAAGCTGGCAGCCCTTCTCGATCCCATTTGGGGTGTTGACCTGATTATCGGTGGGCATAGTCACACGATTCTGGAGGAACCTGAAGTGGTGAACGATATCCTCATCGCCCAGGCGGGGGTGGGGACGGCGCAGATCGGACACTTCGATCTGATCGTAGATACCGATAGCAACAGTATCGATAGCTACCAATGGCGACTTGTACCCATCACCGGGGAGATGTGCCCCAGAGATTTACAGCTCGAGGAAACCATCCTGAATTTCAAGCAGACCGTGGATGAGAAGTACGACCGGGTGATCTGCCGCTTCCGACGCAGTTTCACTCATCCCAATCGTTACCAGGAGACAGAACTAGGCAATCTGATCAGCGATGCCTTGAAGGATGCTTTAGCCCTGGATCTGGTTCTCTGTGCTTCCGGTTCCATACGCAAGCAGCAGGTTGGACCCTTGTTCACCTATGGGGATCTTTGCGCTACCTTTCCCTTCGACGAACCAATCTATGTCCTGAAGATTAAGGGTAGTCAACTGCGTCATATGTTGGATAATATCCTGTATCAGGAGATTAGTGAGGGTGGACATGGCGAGTTCTATCAGGTCTCCCGAGGTCTTCGCCTGTCCTATCACCGGGAAAGCCGCACATTTGACTATCTGGAGTATCAGGGACAACATCTGGCTGATGAGGAAGTTATGCGAGTGGGATTACAACTCTATCACTTCAAGAATTTCGAACGCTTCTTTGACCTGCCTCTGAAGGAACTGGTCGACGGAAAAGGACAGATAGTCTGCACTTCTTCGATGGATGTGCTGGAGGAGTACTTCAGCGAAACGAAATCCGTCAGGGGCCGTGTGGAAGGGCGCATCATCATCAGATAGGTGAGTATGTAGTGAAGTAAACCCCTCTCCATAACGGAAAGGGGTTTGTTTGTCTCGGGCGGCGAGCTTCAGCTAGCTAGAAGGAACGGGAAGATCCCGAGCGTCCGCTGCTGGAGGTCGTCGTACCTCCCGAACGACCGCTGCTGCTACTGTTGGAAGAGGTCGGAATAGTACGCCGGGTTTCGGTACGATGGGAGAAGGTATCGGTCTGCTCGGTCAGCTGTAGTCCGGCAGCTGTGATGTAGAGATTAGCTGCCCTTTGCTTGACTGCGGTCTTCATCTGTCCGACCCAGGCTTGACAGAGAATTAAGGCAACAGCGATGGGTATGGCGATGGTGGCAATTGTGGCCAGGGTCTTGTCCTCCTGGACAGGCCCGCCACTGCCGGTTCCACCTGTTCCGGGACCTTCGTTTCCACCAGGGATCCAGATATCTACTGGTTTCCCGGCCGCATTAAGGGCCAGATACTCCTCGGCTTTCTCCATAAAGGCATAGACAGCGGCAACCCAGTTGTTATTCCGTAACTGAGGAACCAAGAAATCATCTAAAATAGTGTCTTTACCATAATCTGTAAAGGCATCATTACCAATGCCCTGGGCCACGATGGAAACCTTGCGACTGACTGTCGCCAGCATCAACATGACTGTGCTTTTGTCGGTACCATAACCCATGCCATAATAATCGAAGATTCCCCAGGCATACTCTTCGGGATCGTCGCCCTCGATTTCTTCAACGACCAGGACGATGACATCAATCTTGTACTCTTCTGTCAGGTCTTCAGCCCACTGATTTAACTCCTCCCATTGTCCCTGGGAGAGAACGCCTGCAACATCGGTGACCAGATCCAGGCGATCCGCCGAAGATGTATTGGCCAGCAAGCCAGGAGATAACAGAGATAGGAGCATCAAGGTTGCCAATAAGGTAAAAGCGATCTTTTTCATCTTCAGCCCTCCCTACATTATCCAGAAGAAGAGGACATAGAAGATCAGCATTAAAACACCTGCGATGCCAAAGAAGCTCTGCCAATACTTGCCATAGTCGATAGGTAAATCACCGATGAGTTTTCCGGTCTGCCCGTTCATGGCGAAGAGGAAGTTTTTACCATTCCACTTCGTGCTCAGGGTCCAGACAGGCATCAGAACGTAACGAACCTGCCCGGCGCTGATCTGAGCATTGCTCTGCCTGCGGGTTACCGTAGAATACCCGTTGACAGTTGCGGCGAGAGCATCGAAAGTGCTGTTACGGATGCGCTCGTTGGCACGCAGGCTGCTCTCTTCGGCGCTGACGTCGTATCTGTCTGCCAGGAAGCCTGGGAGATAGGCGGTAGTGAAGCCTTTGAGATCCCTGAAGTCGAAAGGTTCGATTGCGTCCATGTGAGCATCGGGCATCTTGGAAGAACCATCCACAGGCACGTTCTCGAAGGAGATCTCACCTCCACGGGTGACTCGATAATGATCGGTGGAGGTGATCTCCTCATTTCCCGAACGGCTGGTGCTTACTCTGGTTGCATCGAATAATGCTCTGCCCCGGACGCTGGCATCGAAGAGCCAGAAGGGAACATAGATTCCCGTGATCTCCTGGATATGGTTGTTGGCGGCGAAGGAGTTGGGCAAAAACCGCTTCCCTTCATAGTGTTTCCTTAAGGCAGCGATGGCTTGTCGCTTGTCCAGCTTAAAGGGGAGGACAAAATCAGGTTTCAGCATACCCGTAAACTGTCCTGGCACCACGGTAGGATTACCGCAGTAGGGACAGGAGGTGGCAGCCGTGTTTTCGTCACAGATTAACTGCGCTGAACAGGAGGGGCAGTTGTAGGCTCTCAGATGAGCTGCTTCTTCCGCGCTCCAATTGCCGAACATGGTCAGGTCCCAGTCGGGATCTTGATCGACCACTTCAGCAGCGGCTTCCACCTGCTGAGCATAGTACTGCTCGATTTCAGCGACAGTGAAGAGTGAGCCACAGTAATCACATTTAAGCTTACCCGTCGCGCCATCGAAGTGCAAAGGACCGGTGCAACTAGGACACTGATAGTTGACTAATTGCTCGGACATAGGCGCCCGCCCCTATGCGCCCATGGGATTGCCACAGTTGGCACAGAATTTTACCGGCTGAGAGGGATCCGCAGGCATCCAGCCACAACTGGAGCACTGAACCACGGCAGGCGCTGCTGCAGGCTTGGGTTGACCGCAGTTGGCACAGAAGTTCCCGGTATTTCCGGTCTGCCCACAGGAGCAGGTCCAGGTATCTGCGACTGGTTCAGGCGCTACTGGTTGAGGTTGTCCGCAGTTGGAGCAGAACTTACCAGTGTTACCGGTCTGTCCGCAGGAACAGGTCCAGCCAGCGATTGCCGGAGTCTCAGGCTGAGGAGGCAGCGGAGCAACAGGAGGCGCTACGGGAACCACAGGAGGTGCGACAGGTTGCTGCGGATATTGTTGCTGCACGACGGGAGGCTGAGGTATACCTGGCTGCTGCTGACCCTGAGCGTATAGGTTGGAGGCATTGGCACCACCCGCCTGGTTAGCCATATTCATACCCATGAAGGCCATTGCCGGCCCGGTAGAAGTGTTGGAGGCAGCGGCTTTCATGGCTTCGGCCTGGGCGTTGACCAGGGCGGCTCCTGCCATGGTGGGATCACGGAACATAGCCATCCGCTGATACTCCTGAATGCGTGCTTCATCATCTTTATCGGCAGTGACCGAGGAGACATTCACCGAGACTATCTCGATACCCCTCAGGCGGCCCCATTTTTCATCCAGTTCTTCGTTGAGTGCCTGTGTTAACTCCCTGGTGTGCATGGTGATCATTGAGTAGCGAACACCCTGCATGGAAATGCGGCCAAAAGCCGGTAGCAGAGCATCCAGTAACTCGCCACGCATGGTCTCTTCCAGGGTCTCTCTGGTATAGTCCTGGGGAACATTACCGGCAAAGGTGTAGAAAAGCAAGGGTACAGTAATCTTAAAGCTGTAGGTTCCGAAACACTTGATGCGTACATCGATGTCGAAACCGGCTCTTTCGTCGACGACCCTGAAGGGTATCGGCATCGGTGTGCCATACTTGTTGCCGATGATTTCCTTAGTGTTGATGTAGTAGATTCTGGTGTCCTTACCAGGGATGCCGCCGTACTTAAAGCGTTCGAAGGCTGAACCTAATGAAGCTAAAGCGTTTTGGCCAAAGCTTCCACCAGCGAACAGGGAAGGCTCTCCGCCGATATCGAAAGTATACTGCCCAGGTTCACCACAGTAATCGATGATTTTTCCCTGTTCCACCAAGATCATGAATTGTCCGTCGGCAACAGCGATACCGGAACCGGTGGTGATGATGTTTTCTTCTCCACTGATGTTGGAGGATCGCCCTGATACCCTTTTCTGACCCTTAGTCATCAGAATGTTCTCCGGTAAGGATTCGCAGTAGAAGAACTCCTTCCACTGATCTGACATGGTACCGCTAATGGCTCCGATTGCAGCTCTGATAAGTGCCATTTGGTTTTCCCCTTTCTTATTTTTGATAAAATATATTTCCATGTTGGAGGGTAAAATACCTGCTACCCGCGCTTCAGTATAACAGAAATGCTGAGTTGTGTCACTCAAAATTTACTGAGTATTATGGCGCTTTTCACTGTAGGTACTCCATAGTTTTTCCTCTTGTTATTGGGCGTTCGATGTAGTATAGTTACCAGCGGATACTCCTTTCCATGCGGTACAGAGACGACAGGAACACTCTGCCGCATAAAGTGAGGTATCTGAAATGATCTGCAGTACCCGCTACGAATTGGAGGAAATTATCGTGAGGAAGTATCTATTGCTCGGTGTTTGCCTGTCGCTTCTGGTCCTGGCTGCCTGCAACCAGCAGAGCGTCACCCCAACCATGCCATCGGTCAGCAATGATGGTCTTATCGTCATCGGTTTCTCCCAGGTGGGCGCTGAGTCCGACTGGCGCCTGGCTAATACGCAGTCTATGAGAGAGACTTTTAGCGAGGAGAGTGGCTACAGATTAATCCTCAGAGATGCTCAGCAAAAACTGGAAAACCAGATCGCTGCCATCCGGGAATTTATTGCCCAGAAGGTTAATTATATAGTTTTTGCTCCGGTCACCGAAGAAGGTTGGGATGAAGTTCTCCGTGAGGCAAAGACTGCCGGAATTCCGGTCATAATCGTCGATCGGATGATCAATACAGCCGATGACAGCCTCTACACATGCTGGGTAGGCTCTGATTTTCGTGCTGAGGGTGAGACCGCAGTTCGCTGGATGGAGACAATGTTTGCCAATGATGACAGCCTTCATATCGTACATCTGCAGGGAACCTTGGGATCATCCGCTCAGATCGGCCGCTCGGAAGGTCTCCAGGCCGGAGCCGAGCGCAATCATGGCTGGGAAATCATCTATCAGGCTACGGGTGATTTTAACCAGGTTAAGGGTAAAGAAGTTATGGAGTATATCCTTAAGCAGTATGATCGCATCGATGTTATCTATTGTGAAAACGATAATATGGCCTACGGCGCCATCGAAGCAATGGATGTTGCCAGAAGATCATACGGTATCGACGGCGAAGTAACCGTAATTTCTTTCGATGCTACTCATGATGGTTTGTTGGCAACCCTGGAAGGGAAAATAAACTATAACGTGGAATGCAATCCTCTGCACGGTCCCCGTGTGGAAGCTATCATTCAGCAGCTTGAGGCAGGCGAAGTGCCCGATAAACTAGCCTATGTGGAGGAAGCAGCCTTCGATGCAGCGACCATCACTCAGGCGGATATCGACGCGCGGGAGTACTGAGGGAAGTCAAGGGGTATCCATACCCCCTGAGTACCCCCGGATATAATTCAAGGGGGTACGCGTACCCTCTTGAGTAACCCCCGCTTATTATGCCCGTTCTCAGGCACATGTCCTGAGAACGGAAGACTGCGGAGCGCTTACGCGCCAGGGGGTACGCGAACCCTCTTGAGTAACCCCCGCTTAGTATGCCCGTTTTCAGGCGTATGTCCTGAAAACGGAAGCTGTGGCGGACGTGCTTTGGTTGAAACTTAATGTAATTAATGAGAGGTGAGCCTGGATGCGGAGAACTATATCGGTTTGGCTGGCTCTCATATCCGTAATCGCAATTACGATAGTGTTTTTTTTCAGCCTTGGTAGTGGCGGCTCAGTTACCAGGGATACCCTTTATACAGATTTGATGGCTTTTCCGGCTTATGTAAAAAACGGCTACGAACCTGCATATGCTAACCTGGATCCGCTTTTGACCGACTGGGGACTGGAACTGCCAGCAAAACACGGCTTGGATATTCGCATGAGCAGACTGCCAGTCAGCCTCTATGCACAGGGCAGCAGTGAGTTTCTCTCCCCTGGCGAGCGCATGATCGAAGACTTCACCATCCTCATTCCTTTTACCTTGAGTCATGAAAAAATCGGCAGTCTGTATGGCGACAATCCTGTGGCGCCAGGGATGTATTTGGCTGGAATCGGCGAAAATTGGGAGATCTATCTTAACAGTGAGCTTATAGCCAAGCAGATTTACTTAGACCACGATAATCAGATAACCACTTTCAAGAGTCAAAGGGGAGTCTGCATTCCCTTCGATAAGAGATTTCTCGATGAGGGCAGTAATCGCCTGGTAATCCATGTCATCGGGTCTCGTAACAGCGATTTTACAGGCCTCTTCTATAGAGGTCCGTATTATATAGGGAACTACACTCAGATATCCAACGCAGGTTCCAGTCTGCTCACGGTTGCTCTCTGTACTGTCTTTATATTCCTGGGAATCTACCACATCCTGTTATTCTTCTTACGTAAAGCCGATATGTATAATCTGTTATTTGGTATTTTCTCCAGCCTCCTGGCTGTTTATTATTTTGCACGCAGTTCGGTGATCTATCATGTCTTCGCTAACACTGCCATCACCCAACGCATCGAGTACGCCACGCTTTATCTGTTGATGTTTGCTTTTGCTGTTTTTCTGGAGAACCTGAATTTCGGCAGGGTTACGAGGGTGACCATTGCATATGGTATGGTTTGTGCGATCCTTATCCTTATGCAGTCGTTCTCCACAATATGGTTTGCCGGTGATCTGATGATGGTCTGGATGCTCGTCGGAGGTATCTACATCCTTTATATTTTCGGCTACCTGTTGGTCTACAGTATGGTGATGAACATACGCACTCAGCGATTTGCCGAGGGTAGTGAACTACAACCATCTACAGCCGGCAGGTTGTTGGTCTCCAGTCTGCTGAATACAGAACTGGGAAATATCTGTATTCCGATGACCATCGTCTTCTTCACTGCAGTCTTCGATCTGCTGGATCTGGCTTTCTGGCATACTGGTCTCCTGCTTACCCGCTATGGATTCTCTATATTGATGATCTTCATGGCCTTTATGCTGGCACGTAAGTATACCAATCGTTTTGAAGAGACCACTCAGATGAATGAGGTCCTGGAAACCATAGTAAGACAGCGTACTCAGCAGCTCGAGGAGCAGGTAATTATCGCTGAGACTGCTTCCAAGGCAAAGAGTTCGTTCTTAAGCAATATGAGCCATGAGATCCGTACTCCCATGAATGCCATTATCGGGATGACTACCATCGGCAAACTGTCTCCGGCCATTGAAAAGAAGGATGAAGCTCTGCGCAAGATTGAAGGAGCTTCCAAGTTATTGCTTGGCATCATCAACGATATCCTCGATATCTCCAAAATCGAGGCTGATAAATTCGAGCTGTCTCCAGTCACCTTTGAATTTGAAAAGATGCTGCAGAAGGTTGCAGATATCATCAACCTGCGGGTGGATGAACGGAGGCAGATGTTCTACATCAATATTGGCAAGGGAATCCCTCATTCCCTCGTCGGAGACGATCAAAGGCTCTCGCAGGTCATCACAAACCTGTTATCCAATGCAGTTAAGTTCACTCCCGAGGAAGGCTCCATCTTCCTGGATTCTCAGCTGGTCGCAGAGGAGAACGGAATCTGTCGATTGCAACTCAGCGTCTCCGACACAGGAATAGGTATCACCGAGGAACAACAGAGCCGCCTCTTCCAGTCCTTTGAGCAAGCAGATGCCGGGACCTCCCGGAAATATGGCGGAACTGGTCTGGGGCTGGCGATATCCAAAAGAATCGTGGAGCTGATGGACGGCAGAATATGGGTGGAATCGGAGCCGGGTAAGGGATCAAAGTTCACTTTCGAGGTATCACTGAGAAGAGGGTCTGATGATAAGGTACCTCTTCTGGATGAGAGCGTCAATTGGGATAATATCCGTATCTTTGTCGTCGATGATGAACCTGAAATTCGCGAATTCTTTACGAAAGTCTCCGAAAGTCTCGGTATAACCTGTATGACAGTTGCCAGCGGGGAAGAAGCGGTCGAGTTAATCGATCATGACGAGTTCTATAACATCTATTTCCTGGATTGGATGCTACCTGGCATGAGTGGCATTGAACTGGCCAGGAAGATTCACGCTAAGTCTTTACATAATTCCATTGTCACTATATTCTCCTCCACCGATTGGAGCTTTATTGAAGACGAAGCCAGAGCAGCAGGTGTACGGATGTTTCTGCCTAAACCTCTGTTTCCCTCTGTGATCGTCGATGTCATTAATGGGAGCATAGGAGCTGGCAGATATGCAGATCAGGAAAGAGGACCGGAAGCATCTGATGATTTTCATGGCTATACCATCTTGCTGGCTGAGGATGTGGAGATTAACCGGGAAATAGTCCTTTCGTTGCTGGAGCCTATGGGATTGAGTATTGAATGTGCAGAGAACGGTATGGTAGCCGTACGCATGTTCAGCGAAAATCCTGACAGGTACAGCATGATCTTCATGGATATTCAAATGCCGGAAATGGATGGTTACGAAGCCACAAGGCAGATCAGAGCTTTGGATCTACGTGCGGCGATGAAGATTCCCATCATCGCCATGACTGCCAATGTGTTCCGTGAAGACATCGAGCGATGCCTGGAAGCAGGAATGAACGGGCATATTGGTAAGCCTCTTGATTTCGACGAAGTTCTGGCTAAGTTGAGGCTGTACCTGCGATAATTATGAGAGTGGAGGCAGAGATTTGAAGAGAGTCAAGTTAACTTCAGGTGAATACTCCTTCATCGCCAGGCTGGAGGAGGAGAAGAGCCCCGAGACCTGTGCCTGGCTGCTGGCAAAGCTACCTTGGGAGGTCGCAATGTCGCATGTATCCTGGAGTGGCAATGCTTGTTTTGCTGGTATAGGCTCTCAAGCCTGGGATGTCCCTTTTGAGCAACCAATCAGGATTCCTTCCCGAGGGGAGATCATCATCTATCCAGGCAACCTGCCTCATCTGCAGATGGGAGGAGAATTCTTCCTGGCTTGGGGAGCTTGCAGTATAGCCTGTCAGAATGGTAATCTTATGGGCAATCTCGTTCTGACGATTGTTGAAGGAAATGATCTGCTGGAAGCTTATGGCAACCTGGTTCATTTCGGAGGAACACAGCGCATGATTGTCTCACTGGCATAGGGGAAGAACAGGAAACCATAACGAGAAGGAGGAGTTCAGCATGTTGCTCAAAGTAGCTCGCATCATCACCGGAGACGGTGAAACTGTCATCGAAGACGGAGCAATCCTAATGGAGGGAGCAATTATTGTCGGGATCGGAACCTTCGAGGAGTTGCAGAAGAAAAACCCGGGAGAGCAGGTTCGTGAATATCCGGATGGCACTTTGATGCCAGGATTCATCGACATGCATGTCCACATTGGCAGTGCGGCAAATGTGACCGATCTCAACGATTTTACCAGAGCCTATCTGGCTGCAGATTACGCGGCAAAAGCGTTTGGCAAAGGAGTAACCACCATTCGTGATGTTGGCTCAGCCAAGAATCTTTGCGCTTCGATGGTTCGGGCAACACAGAATGGGACCTTGAAACTGCCACGAATTATCCACACTGACGCAGCGATATGCTTTACAGGTGGTCATGGCTGGCAGGGTGGCGTGGAGGCTGATGGTCCCTGGCAGGTTCGCGCTGCGATCCGCGACGCAGTCAAAAGGGGAGCTAACTGGATCAAGATTATGTCCAGTCATCGCAGCGACACTCCGGAGTATACCCAGGAAGAGCTGAATGCAGCCGTAGACGAATGCCATCGTGTTAACAAGAAAGTCGCCGTCCATGCCGGGACTCAACCTTCGATCCAAATGGCTATTGATGCCGGTTTCGATACTATCGAACATGGTACCTGGCTGACCGTTGACCAGGCTAAACAGATGAAAGATAAGGGCATGGTTTGGGTTCCGACCATCGTAGCTTATACTTTTACCCATCAGCGTATTGTCAAGGCGATGAACAGTTCCGGCGTATCCATTCAGGAGAGTTTTGTGCAACATCATGCGTACTTCCGGGATGCCGCTGCCTGTTACCATGATAACTTTGGTCAGTTATATCAGGCAGGTGTGGAGATCGTCACCGGAACCGATGTGGTCTACCCGGGACGGGAAGTTACCCCGGTACAGGCTGAGATGAAGTTTTTCGTTGAGTACGGTATGCCGGTGATCAAGGCGATAGAAGCTGCGACGCTGACAGGAGCCAGGACTTTGGAGATGGCTGATCGCTTTGGTGAGATCGCCTGCGGGAAGCAGGCTGACCTGCAGATTGTTAAAGGAAATCCTCTGAAGGAGATCGCTGCCATAGACGATATCTGTGAAGTGTTTTATGCCGGGGAATCAGTTTATCGTTGCCAGGAGTGAGAGGATGAGCGGAGACCCAGCATCACGTGAGAATCGCATAGAGAGTATCCTGTTGGAAACAGTAAGTTATCCATCTTTTTCTAATGCCAATGAACCATGCATCGAAGAGTTTTTCGCTTCATGGTTTGCCGGTATACCTTATTTTAAGAGCAACCCAGGACACTGTGGTTTCTACCCTTTGGGAGACGATCACCTTAATCGCAGAGTCCCCTGGTGCCTTCTGAAGGGTAAGACAGCCAGAACAGTCGTCCTGTTGCATCATCACGATGTGGTGGATACTCTGGACTTCGGTCGTTTAGAATCATTGGCCTTAAAACCTTACCAGGTTACCCAGGCTTATCGTGAGGGGCAACGAGCACTTTCGCCAGAGATCCGCAGGGATGTAGAGAGTGGAGATTGGCTCTTTGGGCGGGGCGTAGCTGATATGAAGGGCGGAGCAGCAATCCAGTTGGCTTTGCTGGAAGAATATGCTGCTGAGGAGGATTTTCCCGGTAATATAGTCCTCGTCTCGGTTCCCGATGAGGAGAATCTCTCCGCGGGAATGATGGGCGCGGTCTGTCTGCTTCGAGATCTTCAAACAGAGCACGGGCTGGAGTACTATCTGATGCTTAATTGTGAGCCACATACCAGAGCTCCGGAGGAGTCTCCGGTGTTGACGGTTGGTTCCATTGGCAAGTTGTTACCTGTCTTTTATGTCCGGGGTAAG
>WRDA01000018.1 GCA_009783675.1 Symbiobacteriaceae bacterium
CCAGTCTTTATCTTTCTGGCTGCTGCCCCTTTCCGGGGGCGGTCGTGGGATAAGACCCCGGTTGAAGGTCTGCAGGAAATCATTTTCGTCATTTAGGGCGGTGACACCGCTCAACGCAGCAGACTCCCCCGGGAGTCTTTTTTTGGGGCTGCTTTCGCTTGTTTGCAACAACTTATCCCGATAGAGGTATACTCCCCAGGATATGGCAATGCAAAAGGCTGCAGCTGTGCCAAGCATAGCCGACAGGAAGTAGTCCTGGAGATGCCAGGAAATCTGCAGGAGATAGCATACTGCTACGAGGAGGACGGTGATGATAATGCTGTAAGGCAAACTCACCCTTTGCTGTTTGGCGAAAGAGATCATCATGTAACCTTCAGTTTTTCTACAGCGAATGCTCTTTGAGGATCTCGTCTTCAGCCAGATGCAGTTCGTTGATGCCTCGAGCATTGGCGTAGCGCTTAAACTTCGGGCTTGCGATTATAGCTATGACGATCTCGAAGAGATAGAGAACGCGGCAGCCTGGTTCGACATGTCCGGAGTAGGCTTTTTGGTGATCCGAAACCACCATGTGCAGGTGGGGAACCCCATCGGCGATGATTCCGGAGACCGAACTGACTTCCAGCGGTTTATCCTCCCAGACTTCGAAATGCTCTACCGGAGGGTAGCCGGTGGTCATTACCATATGCAGGGTGCACATGTCCAGGGTTCCGATGGCGGAGATCACGGCACCATTTAGAATACCAGCTTCCTTGCAGGCCTGGGTGATACTCTCCAGCAACAGGTCACCCTGATCCAGGCGTAGAATCAATGTCTCCGGAGCCAGGGTACCTTTGAATAGCTCCATGCTAATATGCCTCCTTCAGTAGATTAATATTACTTTCTACTGGATACTTTATTCTGACAGAAAGCCTTATTTCCTGCTTGTTATCGCTTCACAAAAAGAGGGTTTTATGTGTATGACTTCATTCATTTATCGACAATATATGGCTTTATTTCGGAGTGATCCACATGGAGCCATCAAAAGGCGTTATCTGGTATTATTATTGTGCGTAACTCTAACAGCCCTAATGATTCTTTATTTCCAACCATTGTACTATCTCACCTGGCGCAAGTTGGATTTGCCGTACTCCATCATTCCCCTGTGCGACAACGCCCATGACACCGACACAATCCTGACTGAGGTGGTCTATAACAATGGCAATCTGAAGGTAATTGCGATGCCTAATGATGTCGAAATCGACCTAATGGCAGGACTTAATATCGCTATCCACATGATTATAGGCAATGATTGCTTTTATCTGGGCGCTACCACAAAGTATGATGGTATGAATACAGAGACATGGTCTGACGCAATGAAGTTGCTATGGTTTCAGCCGATTACGGACAGTATCTATCGCTTTACGAGCTTTATTGGAGCAAACGCGATGAATACTGTCTTTATATGGCTTGATAATGGAGTGCCTGTTATCTCCCCTGCGGTAGGAGGACATCTGTTTTACCGTCGCGAGCTAGCCAGTAATTCTGCCTTGGAGTATGTTCTTTGCACAGGCATACCCCCAAAGACAGAGATATATCATATATCCAGAGACGAAATATACATAGCAGATTTAAGCCGATTGATGCAGCCACACATAGCATACTACACGGAACAGACCGATCTTTTTCAGAAATATGATGGTAGCCACACAAAACACTATAAACTAGTGGGGAAATACTTCCTTGTCAGAGTACCGGGTGAGATGCATCCATAACTCTCACCAGTTTCTCTGAAATAACCGTAAGCGGTGCAGTCTTATAGATAGTCGATTTAGGAAGCGGGTACATGTTCCAAATATCTACTCTCCATCGAGCTTAGTTTCTGTATCTTGCGTTTCATTTGCTTTTACCTGGTCGCCATGACCTGAGGCGGTAAGGTGCTGCCCAAGATCAGGTAGCTGGTGGTTCCTTCAGCCAAAGGAGCAGAGCGCAACAGAGAAGCTTCGCTGCGTTGAAGGAGCTTTATCTCTGCACCCCGGGAGGCGAGGACCCTAAGGATCACCTGCATTGCTCCCGGGGAGTCCATGTTTGCATCACCCATCCGGGAGAGAGATTCATGGTTGTGGTCAAGGATGGCTGCCCAGCTTTCGGCATCATGGAAAGCAGCCTCCACTGGGCTTAGATAATGGGAGAAATCGATGGATCCTACGATAAGTATGTTCTCCATCTCCGCCAAAAGAGCCGCTAAGGTGACGATCTCCGCCTGCCTGATGTCGCTGGTCAGCAGTAAGGTAACCAGCTTAACATCAGGCAGGTATTTTTTTATGTAGGGGACGATCGCGGAGATGGTGTGATCCTCAGCGATTTGCTGCCTGAAGACCGATATGG
The DNA here is from genome assembly GCA_009783675.1 of Symbiobacteriaceae bacterium. Classification (GTDB taxonomy): domain Bacteria; phylum Bacillota; class JAAYKD01; order JAAYKD01; family WRDA01; genus WRDA01. The sequence goes on from WRDA01000018.1 coordinate 2,365, forward strand.
GGAGATCAGGGGAGGCGAGAAGCTGCTGCACCCGTTCCTGATCGCATACCAGCAGACCTAGTTCGGTCTCTAGATCATAAGTACCGGTGATGATTCTACTGCCTAACCCGCTGTGGTTAGGACCGATGAGGACAACTGTGTCATAAGCTTCCTGCCACTGGGCGGCTGTGCGGAAGAAGGAAGCGATCAGACGATCGGCAACCAGATGATGGGGCACTACTCCAGCCAGGAGCGGGCCCTGGATGTCGTAGATGCCGGCTTCAGCTAAAGAGAGTAGGAAACTGCGCTGGTCGTAGAGCTCCATACGCAGCCTCTCGGCGGTCTGTTGAGGCGCCGTCGCGGTGGACTCTACCGAGGACTGATCCTCGGAGCCTGTCGCCTTAGCTACCGGTTCCACCGGTGTCGTGGCGAGGAGTAGCAATAGAAAAATTGCAACCGTTGTCAGAAGCAATGCCTGTTTACGCATGCTAAGGAGTGATTACCAGCGAGCCCCGAGGCGACTTGCCCCAGGCAGCAGTTCTCATACTCTGAACATAGCTGCTTTCGACGACGAACGAGCCGGTCAGGATTGCTCGTGCGTAGTAGGTTATAGTTACAGGATTCAAGTCAGGCTGGTTGATAACGAAGGAAACGCGCTGACCTTCCTGATGGGACATGTACCAATTTCGGTTATAGTACCAATTGTAATCACCGATCTTAGTGAAACGCAGTCCCGAGGGAATCATCTCCGTGACTGAATAACCGCCTAATGGGGCGTCAGCGTCGAACGCGATCTCCAGGGTAATACGAACCAGATCCGATTGACGAAAGGCATTACCCAGCATCGGTTCGATACGCTTGCTGACCGTAACTCTTATGGCGTCTTGATCCATGATCTCCTCAGCAGAACCTATGTAACTGGCTGTAATTCCCAAATCCCCGCTGTGAACCTGTAAATTAGCTTCCTGAAGCTCCCTGGCGGTCATGGCCACAGTATGCAGCTGATCTGAAGCCAGGGTGACCTCGCTGAGCTTGCCATTTTTGCTATATGAGAAGGTCACGGGAGTAGCAGCGAGTCTGTTCGTCTGCTGTGGATAGAGGCGCAGGAAAGCGATGATCTCCAGATTGGTCAGCAGATCGGAAGAAGAGTTATCCAGCAGATAGGCGATCATCCCTTCGGCGGCCTTCCAATCATTAAAAATAGCGCTAAGAGATGCCAGGGCAGTCCACTCCAGATCGCTGTCCCGACCTTCGCCACTGTCCAGGTAGACCCAGGGGTCCAGCTGCTTCAGGCGGGGTTTAATGTGAACAGCGTAGCTTTCGGCAGCGGTCTTGCTGTCACCGATAAGGGCCAAAGCAGCACTGAGGTAGAGCAGATCCTTCTCGCTCAAACCCTGAGGATTTGCTGCCAGCCTCTGCAGATCCAGGAGTATAGGTTGCTTAAGGCTGGCCAAACCCATGTAGGCCGCCACTACCTGTTCAGGCCAGGATTCTTGATTTTCGACGATACTAAAGAGATAGTCGATTATTTCGGCCACATCCAGGATCTGGGGCATGGCTACAGCAACCCTGGCAGTGAGCACAGGATCCTCGGAGGCATCAGGGAGGAGGCGCACGCCACCACGGTAGAAATAGATATCCATATTGGCCTGGGAGCTCTCATCTTCCGTCCAGCCGGCTATGGCCAAGCTACTGTCTTGCAACCAGGATCGAGCCTGAGCAACCCCCAAGCGTTGGTCGACTCGTACCCCCGGAGAAGCCAGGAGATGGAAAGCACTGCGTACCTGCAGTTGACGATTTTTATCGTAGAATGTAAGAGTTACAGGGTCGCGGAGTGCGGTAATGTCCAGCTCCTCAGGAGAGATAATTCGACTAAAGGGGAGTTCGATGGCTGAGCTAACCACCACGGTGCTTTTTTCCAGGGCGTCGCTATACTCACCGCAGGTAGCATATGCCTGCAGGAAGTAATTACCCGGCTCCAGTATGCCGCAGAGAAGATTGGCATAGTTACCGGCACGTTCTGAAAGATGCCATTCACCGATGACTTCCTCGTCGCTGTTCAAAAGGAAGACCTGATAATTGACGATTTCATCGCCAGTCAGAGCTGTGCCAAAGGATCTGACAGCCAGGCTGAGATCATCACCGGCTAGATAACGACCGCCGAGTAACATATCGGTGAAGAAGGGCAGACTCGCTGAGCGATGGAGTTTGCTGCTGCCGGCATAGAGATCAGGAGTGACCGCTAAGGTGGTAATGCGCCAGGAAGTCAGATTATCCGGGAGCAGAAACGTTGTTTCGGCAACGCCGGAGGCATCGGTGACCAGTGTCAGGGAAAGGGCGTTATCCAGGAAGAGACGTCGCAGCGAACCCATGCCGCCGTCGCCGCCTTTTTCCGCCATACCGTTGTTATCCAGAACATGCTGAGTATAAGAGGCGTAGCTCCAACTGCGTGGCGGAGTAATCCAGCGATAGAGGCTGGTCAGAAGACTGGCTTCATGACTGGCGATAGCGAAGGCTGCTTCATCGACAACGCTGATGTACAAGTCTGCAGGTGCGGCTTTACCGTTGCGATCCTTTACGGAGACATGTAGTTTAACCTCCTCACCCGGATGGTAGCTATCTTTGTCTGTGGTAACCAGCAGATCCAGCTTACGTTCTTCAGGGTTAAAGGCGATGGTTCCAGAAACGTCAAGGCAGAATATTCGTCGTCCATCCCAGTAGGCTCCTGTAAGTGTGACACCTGGGATATAGCGGGCTTCAAAAGCCAGATCGAAGCCGGTTCCCGTAATCAGGCCACTATCTAAAACCCCTTCCGGACTCTGCAGGACGATGTAGAGCAGCTTCCCTGTAGGATCGGTGTAAGGGAGTCCGTTCTCCAGTAGATTGAGCTTAATACTTTGATCCAGAGCTACACTCCAGGCGTCCGCTTGCAGACTATAGTTGCGCAGAGCAGTCTCACGGTAACGATAGAACTGAGGACCCACGGTGATCACCTCCTGGATCTCCGTGCCACGACTATCCCAGGTATAGAGATTAGCATAGTAATAATTTGTCGCACTCCAGGTGTAATCCACGCCCGCTACGACAGCGATGCCATCTGAGGTATTGCCCTGGATACTTTTTACTACCCGATCTTCGCGGTCATAACGGTACCTCGTCACTGTTTGTTTATTAATGAAGTCGTAGACCACATCGATCTCGATCTTGTGCCAGATTACTTCAACTATATCCAGACTAAAGGGGATGTTTACAGCTGCACCGGTAATAGATGCATACCCATCGGCATAAAGGTTATTATCCTCAGGATAGTTGCTGAGATCGATGCGATTGCTGTGTACTGTAACCGTCTTCGCTGCTTCGTCCCAGGTACCCTTAAGCATGATGTCAGTTTCAAAGAAGTCTATGGTATGCTGCAGATGCATATCGGCGTCTTCAGCAGAATCATTACGCAGGTAGAAGCTAAGGTAGTTGGGACGCCAGTTGACATAGTCACGGCCAGGGTAGTAGTCGTAACTCTCCATCTCTCGTGTGAAAGCGAGATTGTACTTACCCTGCTCATCAGTGCTGCCTAAAAAGTGCTGAGACTGCCAGGGGTAGTTGTAGATATCCAGAGCCAAAGAGAGGTTAGTGGCTGGAGTGCCATCGAAGAAGGTGATCTCGCTTAGAAGATCGACTGATTCCCAGGCGAAAATTCCTGGCTTGGTAGTCGTCAAAGTCCCGGTATAGATGGGTTTGACATATTCCAGCACCGATACATAGGAGCTGGTCACCGCTTCGTCCCATCCGGCAAGATGAAACTCTAGGGTGTACCAGGAACTGGCGATGTTTTCCAGGGGAAGAGCAGCTGTGAAGATGCCGTTGCTGTCGATCTGAATCGGGACTTCGACGATCGGAACATAGCTATAGTTGCTCTCGTAACGATAACTCTGGCGCCAGGAGAGCAGGGAGACAATCCCGGAAGCCGGCAGAGGTATGCCAGTCCTTGATCGCACCACTCCCCAGACATTGATGGTGTCGCTAGGCAGGTAGGCGCTGCGATCCGTATACATATAAGAAGAAAAGACCTCCGCAGGATGAGGTTTTGTGTTTTTAGCGAAGAGGGTTACCGGAGTTATAAAAGGCAGCTCGGTATCGGCATGCAACTCTAGCCAGGTAAAGCTGCGCGGAGAGGCGTTTTCTGGCATAGCGAGGATGGCCAAGCCCTCATCGTCAGTCCTGGCAACAGTTTTGCCATTCAGATTGATCTCGGTATTCCTCAGTGGTTCGCCGCTAAGGCTGTCATGGAGCCATACGGTAAGGTGATCGTAAGTGGAATGAAGATACACAGAGGTGTCGTGGATCTGAATCAGCTTCTGCAGTTGAATCTCCGGGCGTCCGGGTATTCCCTCGTCGATGGAAGCGATGTCGACCAAATACCAGCCTGGGGGTAGCAGATCCGGCAGGACGATGAACTGAGGCTCGTAGTACCATTCGTCAGCAGATGCTCGCAGCAGCTCGCTTGCAAAGGAATAGAGCAGGTTTTGGGAGTAGGCTGCAGGATCTGTACGAAAGATAGCGCGACTGTAGCCATAGTATGATTCATCGTAGGAGGTAATCCCGCCGGTAGCAGCGTGATACTGCTCCAGGAGGGCCAGATAATCATCTCTGGAGGATAGAGCATGGACATCGACCTGATAGTTCATCTCGGACCAGACCTTATCAAAGGCGAACAGTTCCACTACCGGCAGGTCGAAGGAGGTGAATGTCTCGGCATAGGAACCGGATAGAAAGAGTGGTTGAACCCAGTTATAATCATACTCTGTCTGAAAGGTGAAGCGATAGTCAGTACCCAGGGTCAGACCAGCGACATTGTGTAAATCTGCGGATACCGTTACTTCGTAGCTCGTGTGCAGCTCTAAGCCTCCATGGACGAAAACCCAGGTGTTGCCATGCTGCTCGAAGTGTCCTTCCACATGGGGGATGATGCTGAAGAAAGGTTCGATTTCAGGTACATCGCTATGACTGAAGACTATCTCGATTCCTCGGTTCAAGGGAACCCAGTAGGAATCGTCTCCGGGCAGAGTAGCGACAACACCGAAAACCCGCTGGGTTTGGAACGCCCAACTGCGTTCCTGGTTATCAGCAGCTAAAACAACCTGAAAGATGCTGTGGGAGCGCAGAGCATTTTCCAGGCGCAGCAGATAGCTCCCCGCACTCTCCAGACTAAGGCTGAAGTCCACCTCAGGAACAACACGGATCATTTCCTGAAGCTGGGCCACGGGGAGAGAGGCTGCAGTCTTAATCATGAAATCGCTGGCGATCTGAACGCCATAGGCATCAGCTGACAGAGGTTGAATCTCTACATCCTCCAGCCGGAAAGGCCGGGGAGTGTCGGGAGGAGTGGCAGTGTTACAACCTGTCACCATGAGTGTGAAGAGAATGAAAGGTATTAAGAGTAAAGAGTTCAAGGCAGGTTGTCTGTTGCGCATACAGTCTCTCCTTTGTCGGTGTTATTTTATAGTATGCTATTATCTCCTTATATCTTCTCTATACAGTGGCTTAGTCCCTTTTCAGTATTAGCTACTGCTAAGCAAAGGCTATGAAGGGTCGTCGGTACTCAAAACGGCACCGATGGTGCAATCTGCCTTTGTGAAGAGCCGATTCCCATCGATGCCTTAAACTGGTTATTCCCTGTAACTCATATGTGAGAGGTTTGTATGCCGGGATTCCCAGCGAATTTGTAATACTTCCCAGCACACTTCCCAGCAGAATTTGTTGACAAAACCCGCCGTTAATCATATAATTAGCTGCCAGAACTTGACTCGCTGAAAAGCAGGGTCATGGCGTAGCCTTTCTACTGACGTAAGTCATAGAAAGGCCTTTCTAGGATTAGAGGTGAATGAGATATGAAAACTAAACCTCCTACTACCTACACTGAGCAGCTTGAAATCCTAAAGATTCGGGGGTGCTTAGTTGAAGATGAACAGAAAGCACTTACTTTTCTTGCCCAACGAAATTACTATAGAGTAACCGCATATTTGCTACCATTTCGCGATTCTAGAACACATCTGTACGTGAATAATATTTCTTTTAGTCGAGTCATTGCAATATATGAGTTCGATTGGCACCTAAGGCATCTGCTGCATCAATTCATTGAGGATGTCGAGATCAATCTGAGATCGAGGATTGCATATTTCCATGCTCACAAATATGGACCATTGGGATATAGAGATCCTATGAATTTTGAACCCTCGTTCAATCATGTAGCTTTTATGGATAGATGCAAGGAAGACATAAGACACCAAGAAAACACACCTTTTGTAAGGCATCATTTAAATAATTATGACGGGCAATTTCCACTTTGGGTAATAGTGGAGCTGATGTCACTCGGCACATTATCCTTGATGTATAAAAACCTTCGTCAGCAAGATAAACTTCTACTCAAACATGAACTAGGACTGATGGAGTTGGAGAGCTGGTTGGCATGTCTAGTGGATATGCGTAATTGCTGTGCTCACGGAGACCGCTTGTATTTTAGAAGGTTTAGTAAAGTTCCTGCTGTTTCGACAAGCATCGTTCTAAACAAACCCAATAGTCTTTTCACCCAGATCCTTGTTTTGAAGTGGCTTTATCCGGATAGAGATAGATGGAATAGTGAGTTTGTTACTCAATTGGATGATTTGATCCGTAGTTACTCTAAATCGATTCTGCTCAGTCATAAGGGATTTCGTAACAGCTGGAGAAATGAGCTCACTTGGGTTTAGCATCGTGAGCTATCGCTTTGACACACCCTGCTTTCTTTTTGAGATACAGGTTGCAAACGAGAGGAATACCTACCGAGATATTGTTGATACTTAACTTCACCTCATCTAAGCTCGATGGTCTTTACCCCGTATTGGATAATGCCCTGACGGTCCCAGACTGCCAGGCGCACTTGGCGGGGCAGAATCGGCATGGCGGGGATAGCATTTCTCTGCCTGAAGGGTACGCGTTTCCCGCTGAGATCATTGAATCCTCCCTGGATGCGCCAACTCAGAGCCTTTGAGGGTAGGGGAAGGTCTCGCTCATCGAGGATCTCAAACCACACTCCGCCTGTGGTGGCATAGACTTCTTCATCGGTGACAGTATAATCGACCAGGACATAGGTCGCCATCGCTGTTCCTGTCAACTGCAGCTTGTCGACCCTTATACCGCATTCCGGGAAGTCAATGGCAGCCGTGCTGGAGATACTGCTGATGTTGCCTGAGTTGAGAAGAGTAAGATACAGACCTGAAGAGGACACAGGCAACCAAAACCTGCCATCCAAACCCTCTGCGCTTACCACATGAGTACAGAAAACCTGTAGATCTATACTTTGGATATCAGATCGCAGGTATCTGTCTTCATATCCGCTATTAAAGATAAAGACCAGGGTTCCATCATCTTCGACTATGTAATCATGCATATGACCCCAGAGATCTCTATTGAAGCAGTTGACTACCAGATAGATGGTTTCTATACCCTGCTCTACCGCTTCGTCGCACATAGCCATCTCTTCGTCAGTCAGAGCCACATTGACTTTGATTAAGCCGTTAGGAGCTGAGGGATCATCATTTCCATGCAGACCTTTCAACTGGTATTTTTCATCTGTGGGAGTAGCAGTGATTACTACATATACATGCTGACCATCGAATACCGCTTCTCTGGCAGTAAAGACTGCATAAGGCGTTTCCACACGGGAATGATACTTCCATGTAACATTCTGAACGATCTCTTCGGCGTAGGGCAGGGTCTGCACACCAAAACCTCTGCTGTGTATGAAGTCCATGACGCCCCACTGGTTGTAGTAGGCCACGGCGGAGATGGTCAGGGTCAGGAACAGGAGCATGGCAACGGTGGCATAGGCTATGCGGAATGGTTGGCGACCGTATTGTCTTACATTGGAGTCTGCAGCCAACTCCCTCAGGATTTTGCTTATGTTTTCCTCGAAAGAGCTGTCAGCCTGGTTAAAGACTCGTTTCAAATCCGGGAGAGTTTGCATTATCCTTCTACCTCCTCATGCAATAAGCTTGCCAGTTCCTTCCTGCCTCGCATCAATCTCGTCTTGACGGTTCCGGCTGGGATAAACAGGATTCTGGCGATTTCGTTTACAGAATAGTCTTCAATGTAGTGCAGCACTAATGGAATGCGCAGGGTTTCGTCCAGTGCCAGCAAGGCGTTATGTAGATCGATAAAACTGTCTGCGGGAGCTGATCGCTCAGGCAGTGCGGTGACAAGGCCTTCACGCTTTTGTCGTTTTAGGATGTTGTGGCATTCGTTGATCAGGATGCGAATGACCCAGGTCTGCATGTAACGTTCCTCGCGGAGCTGGTCTCGTTTATGCCATGCTTTGTAGATGCACTCCTGACAGCCTCTTCTCTGTCGCTTCCCTGGAGTAGGTAAGAGCAGCTGACTCGGTAGAGGGTCTGGGTCATCGCCAGTATGCGACTGGCAAACTCTTCAGAAGTCAAACCCACTCCCTCCTGTCATCGTATGCTTTCACTTATTAGACTGTTCTGAAGGTGAAACGGTTCACAGTATGCAAGCTAAATATACAACCCGTAAATCGCAAGGAAATACAGGTTTATGCTCTAACCATCATCAAATGGAAGCAGACAAAAAGAAGGATATTAAGGTGCAGTGTCGAAAGACCTAGAACAATGATGCGCTAGAGCTCGCAGTCTTTCTCTGCCAGGTGTTTATGGAGTATACTCTCCGAAGGAGGGAAGGCTTTACGAAGCCGTGCATATGATGCGTTACACCCTGAGGCGCTTGCTTCAATCGGCAGTAACTGTTCTGGTCGTCGTGACTACAGTCTTCTGCATGATGCGTCTCATGCCTCTGGAAGGCTATATCGGCGAAAGCTGGGACAAGTTGGATGCCACGCAAAGGGAAAACAGACTGCGCAGCCTGGGTGTCCTCGATCCCCTGCATATCCAGCTTGGGCGTTTCTACAGCCAGATCTTTCGGGGTGATTTGGGAGTATCTACCCGTTATCGCATGAATATTCCCATCACGGAGATTATCGCTCCGCGTATTCCTTACTCCATGCAGTTCGGTTTGGCCGCCTTGTTCTTTTCCATTACCATCGGCTGCACCCTTGGTCTGCTGATGGCGCGGCGACCCGATGGGCTCATGGATCGTTTCGGCACGGTCTACATCACCCTGATGCAATCGGTGCCTTTGTTGGTCTATGTCCTGATCATTCAGCTCTATGGCAGCCAATGGCTGCGCATACCCATTTTATATCGTGAGGATCGTCCCGAAACCTGGATTTTACCCATCGTAGTCGGCTCCATAGGCGGCATCGCGGGCTATGCTGTCTGGATGCGACGCTACATGGTGGATGAACTGAACAAGGATTATATCAAGTTGGCCCGAGCTAAAGGTTTGTCCAGTTATGCCATTATGATCAAGCATGTCCTGCGCAATGCCTTCGTTCCCATCGCCGCCTATCTGCCAGCTTCCATCCTCTTTACCATTGGTGGTTCTCTGATTATCGAAGCCAGCTTCTCCATTCCAGGCATGGGTGGGTTGCTGGTTGCTGTGATTCAGAGGCAGGATAACCCCACGGTGCAAGCTCTGATCCTGGTATTCTCCACCATCGGTGTAATCGGGCTTTTCCTGGGAGACCTGCTGATGGGCTACCTGGATCCTCGCATTAAACTGGCACGAAGCGGAGGGTCGCGCTAATGGATGATTCGACAGTTTTGAGTCTAAATCCTGTTGCTGACGATCAGGACAGCCTCTTCGTTCTCGCAGAATTCAGCGACCAACAGGCGGAGAAGACTGGATACTCCAATTATTCCTATTGGGGTTCGACCCTGACCATGTTCCTGCGTAATAAGCTGGCGGTGACGATTCTGATCATCCTCTGCGCCATCCTGGTCTTTACCTTCATTCAACCTTTTCTACCTAATCAGTTCGACCCGGTGAAGATCTACTTCAACGAAAATGGTCGTTTCCTGCGCAATGTGCAACCCAACTCGGTGCATTGGTTTGGGACCAATCCTATTGGTCAGGATCTCTGGGCCAGGATTTGGAGTGGCACCAGGACTTCGCTGCTCATCGCCCTCTTCGTCGCTACCTGGGATTTGGTCATCGGCATCATCTTCGGTTCTGTCTGGGGTTATGTCAGGGAAGCTGACGCAGTTTGCGAGGCCATCTATAACGTCATCACCAATATTCCGGCCACGATCATTCACGTTCTGATGGCTTATATTCTGCGACCAGGGCTGCGCACTATGGTCATATCCTTCTGTATCACCGGATGGTTACCTACAGCTCGTTATGTACGCAATCAGATCATGATCATCCGAGACAGGGAGTATAATCTGGCCTCCCGTTGTCTGGGAACTCCCACCGGGCGGCTGATCTCCCGGAACATGCTTCCTTATCTGGTTTCGGTGCTTACCCTCAGGTTTGCCATGTCTATTCCTGCCACTATCACCTCCGAGCTTACTCTTACCTATATTGGGCTGGGTTTGCCGGTAAGTATTCCCTCCCTGGGTAATCTTATCGGTGAGGGGCGCGCAGTGATGATGGACCCGGCAGCACGCTATCAGCTCTTCTTCCCCTGTATCGTAGTCAGTGTCATTGCCATCTCTTTTTATCTGGTTGGTAATGCCTTCTCCGATGCTGCCGATCCGCGCAATCATGTCTAGGAGGTAGCGCAGCATGGAGGAAATACTCAGGATAGAAGATCTGGTGGTTAAGTTCTCCCTGCGGGGTCGAGTACTAACGGCTATCCGCGGCGCATCTCTCAGTCTGCAGCAAGGGGAGACTCTAGCTATCGTCGGTGAATCCGGATCCGGAAAATCGGTTTTTTGCAAGAGCTTCATCGGCATGCTGGATAACAACGGCTGGGTGGATTCCGGATCGATTCACTTTGAGGGCAAGGATATCGCCAGGTATAAGACCGAACATCAGTGGCTGACTATACGCGGTAAGAAGATCGCCATGGTCTTTCAGGACCCTATGACGGCCTTAAATCCTCTACGAACCATCGGTCTGCAGATTCAGGAAGTCATCGAGCTTCATCAGGGTCTCAGCGGCGGGGAAGCTCGCAGCAAGGTCTACGAGATACTCAACGATGTTGGCATCCCCGAAGTGGAGATGCGTTATCGTCAGTTTCCGCATGAGTTCTCCGGTGGTATGAGACAGAGGGTGGTCATCGCCATCGCTATGGCTTGCAACGCCAGGATTCTGGTATGTGATGA
>WRDA01000019.1 GCA_009783675.1 Symbiobacteriaceae bacterium
GGTTCGAATCCCGTCTACCGCTCCAATGCACTCTATGCTACAGTGTGGTGTCATGATATGGAGGAGTAGCCCCCGTGGCTGCTCCTTTTCATATTTACCTTTTACCAGAAGATCCCTCTTCAAGATCCTGCCACAAGATCCTGCCTCAAAAGTTGATTATCATACCCCTCTGTTGTATAATATCCAGAGTGACAACGTAAATCGGAGTGGTTTTATGGTGGATTCTCTGACAGAAATAACCCTTGATAACTCACCCCTGACTTCTTTCTATATGCCAAGGCCTCGGGTCGATGAGATTTTGGACCGTGCAACCCGTAGCAAACTGGTTTATGTGATTGCAGGCGCCGGGTATGGGAAAACCCAGGCTGTACATCATTACATTAAGCAGCAGCCCGATGCCGTCGTTCGATGGTTGCAGCTAACCGAAAGCGATAACATGGGTACCCGCTATTGGGAACACCTCGCACATATTACTTCAATCGATAATCCTGATTTGGCCGTTAAACTGCGGGAGTTCGGTTTTCCTGATACCCTCGCACGTTTCAGGCAGTTTGCGCAGATACTCAGAAGCACGGAGCACCGCTCACACAAAACTTTCCTGGTTCTGGACGATTTCCACTTAATTCAATCCAGGCAGGCGCTGACATTCGCAGAACGCTGTGCCTACCTGCAAATACCTGGCGCATGTGTGATTATTATTACCAGAAAAGAACCGGATATCAATGTGTTGCCACTGCTCTCCAAAGGTAACGTTAGCATTGTCACGGAAGATCAGCTACGTTTTACAGCGGATGAACTCACAGATTTCATCAGACTCCGCGACATCCCGTTTTCCTTAAGCGATATTCCAAGGTTTTACAGCGCCACGGATGGCTGGGCATTGGCGATCAAACTGTTCTCCCTGGTGTTGGCAAGAATGCCAAAAAACATCGACCATGCCCTGGAAATAATGAAGCAAAATATCTTCAAGCTCTTCGAGATTGAGGCATTTGATAACCTACCGGAAAGCATCCGGAAGACAATGGTGCGAATGTCACTTATAGCCGAACTGCCTTTGACTCTGGTGAATATCAACACGAGTGATACCTCATATATAATGAATGCAACGCAGTTGGTGTCATTCATGTGGTATGACAGCCTGATTGGTGATTACAGGATTCACCCGCTCTATGTGGAGTTTTTACAAAGTAAGCAGGACCTCCTGTCCTCCGCAGAAAAAGAAGAGACTTACCGCTGGGCCGCTCAATGGTGCAGCGAGAATAATTTCTATATGGATACGATAAAGTATCTGGCAAAATCACGGCAGTATGACCGCATGCTCGATACTATGCTGTCCTATCCATTCAGATTACCTTATGACGCCTGTGAATACCTGATGAGTATCCTGGAAACTATAGATCCTGATGATAATGACAAGCATTCGCGAAGCGTATTACTACTAGCCAATCTTTTTATGCCGCTTTTAAATATAGGCATGGGCAAATACGATGATGCCCGAGATCTCTGCTTTGCCATTATCAACGAATGGGAGAGTTCAGATCTACCAATTTCCTCGTATTTGCTTTATACCGCCTACAGCAATCTCGCCTATATTAATACTTATACCTGTACAGTAACCCATAATTACGACTTCCCGAAGCATATGAGGAAAGCAGTAGAGTATTATAAAGCATCTACTATTACCCCGGTACAAGTTGAAGGACCATTTGGGGTTGCTGATATACGCGCTTTTGCATGCTTAGTAGGTGAAACAGCGGACTTGTCAGAATTTGATCTGTTTTTAGAAACTGCAAGAGAAACCGCTTCATATATAGCGGAAACATACCATAACATGTATTATGGATACGATGATCTCGTTGCCTGTGAAATCGCATTCTTTAAGAACCAATCGGAAATAGCGAGAAATTTCGCCCACAGTGCCATTTTTAAGGCGCGGGAAAAGAAGCAGTACAGTATTGAGGCAATGGCAGAGCACATTTTATTGCGAATTGCCATACAGGAAGGCGATTATTCCCAAGTTAAAGACATCCTGAAGCAGTTTCGTGATCATTTGCTTAACTCCAGCTTCTGGAACCGCCAACTACTTTATGATCTTTATGTTGGCTTATTCTATATACAGATCGGACTTCCCAGGATGGCACCGTCATGGCTGGAAAACGAAGGTAAAGAAGGTATGTCCGAGATTCGTCTTCCAGCCAGAGAGTTAATTGTGGGAGCTAAGTACTACATCGCATGTAAGAAATACAAGAATGCCCTGACAATTCTGAGCACTTCCTATCCCAGAGAACCACAGGAACGGTTCGCATTTGGTGAACTAACTCTTACTCTGCTGGTAGCAGTCGCGAAGCTTAAGACCAGTGACACAACCGGAGCAGTCAGTGAGTTTAACAGAGCATACGAGCTATCATGCCGAGGCGAGTTTGAGTTACCCTTCATAGAGCTTGGCAGAGAGTTGCATCCTTTGATTGTCGCAGTCACTAAATATACCGGTAACGATATACCGGTAGGATGGTTGCGATCTATCGACCGCAAGGCTTCCATATATGCGAAGAAGGCTGCCATCATTTTAAACCTGATTAAGCATGAGAACAACTCCGTCGTCGCCGCTCAACTGTCAGTCAGAGAAAAGGAGGTACTCAGGGACCTGTACCACGGCCTTTCCCGCGATGAAATCGCAGCCAACCAGTATCTTTCGCGAAACACTGTGGACAAAATACTACAATCGGTGTTTCTCAAGCTGGATGCGAAAAACAGTGTGGATGCCCTGCGGATAGCCATAGAAACGAAGTTGATCGAATAATAAATCCCAAAGTTTAGAACTTGGTTCAAATCCCCTTCATTAATCGTGAAGGGGATTTGCTTTGGAAACAGGAAATTTTATGCGATAGTGTGTAGTTGAGTTTTTTTGATATAGTTAAAATACAGATGCAATTATTAAAGGAATGAGGGGAGTGCAATGGAAACCCAAAGCAGAAGCGAGATATTGATCGTAGACGACGATAAAGCTAATCTCATGTATTTGAACAATCTGTTGAGCGATGAATCTACTTTGCATATGGCAAGGGACGGCATGCAGGCATTAAAACTGGTCGATGAGTTTACCCCCGACCTGATTCTGCTGGATATTCTCATGCCCGGCATGAACGGATATGAAGTATTATCGGAACTTAAAAAGTCAGAGAGAACCCGCAACATTCCCGTCATCTTCATAACCGGTCTGGGCACTGATGAGGATCAAATGAGGGGATTGGAGCTGGGAGCGGACGACTATATATTAAAGCCGTTTAACGAAGATATTGTGCGGTTGCGTATTGGTAACCAATTGAAGGTCATTAACCAGATGCGCACGATGTTCGAAATGCAGCTTGCTGAGAGAAGCATTCGCTCCGATATGCCCTTAATCTTTTTTAAATGCCGAAAATGCAAACGCGAGTTTATTAATTTTCAGGAAGCGATAAACTGTGAGGATTCGCACCCGCATCCTGTATCTATCAGAAATGTGCAATATACGGTAAAACGCTGGCCTTATCAGGTTGAGGTTACATTTAACGACGGTTCAAAAAGGCTGTACAACGCTGTTGACCTGAGTGGTTAAACAATGATATACTCCGCAGTGGAGGCAGATGGATGCCCATCATTGAACAGGAGGAACAACCGATGAAAGGAACACAGAAATTTTTCAAATGCGATCATTGTGGCAATATTGTGGGTCTGATTGAAATGAAAGGCGCCCCTCTGGTCTGTTGTAATGAACATATGAAAGAGCTTATCCCCAATACCACAGAGGCCAGTACAGAGAAGCATCTGCCGGAAATAAGCGTGAATGGAGATACCCTGACTGTCCAGATTGGCTGCACGGCACATCCCATGGAACCCGAGCACCACATCCTCTTCGTTTATGTCGAATCCATCCACGGAGGTCAGCGTAAAGCTCTTCAACTAGGCTCTGAACCAAAAATGTCTTTTGGTTTCTGCGACGATGAACCCCTGGCTGTCTATGCTTACTGTAACCTGCATGGGCTATGGAAGACAGAGGTCTAAGTACATAGCGTTGATAGCCGCACATGTCTATCATTCGTCAGGGTGAATGTATGGGGCGTCTCTTAACTGCCTCCCAGAGGGGGCAGTTTTTTGCACGACGATTGCCGTATCTGTCATATACAGGAGAGCACACTGCAGGAATCAGCATAACCGCGCAGAAATATACTTGCATGATAGATATTACGATTTCTGAAAGGAGTGTTATATCTTGTCTGCAGGAAAGCTGCTTCCCTTTACCATCGATGATCTGCCAGAGCTGAAAGGCGCGGGAAATCCGATTCTTTCTCCGGATGGTCAGCGTCTGGTCTACGTTGTATCCGAAATGCTGCTTAAGGACAATGGTTATCGTTCCTCCCTCTGGATATATGAGGAAGGAAGCTCTCGACGCCTGACCAATGCTCTGAAACCAGCCACCAGGGATATTTCCCCGGTCTGGTCGCCCTCTGGTGAGATGATCGCCTTTCTCTCCAACCGCAGTGGAACGAATCAGGTATGGTTGCTCCATCTCACTGGTGGTGAGGCAATCCAGATTACCAAAGCTCCCAAAGATGTCAGCTCCTTTGCCTGGATGCCTAATAGCAAGCAAATCTGCTATCTTGCCAAAGCCGAAGAGAAAGAAGAAGACGCACCAGTCGAACCTAAACAACGAGATGGCAGCACCGCCAGGCATATCACCAGACTACGCTATAAATTTAACGGTCTGGGTTATCTGGACACATTGTTTTCTCAGCTGTATCTAGTCGATATTCACAGCTTAGAATCCACCCAGCTGACCCTGGGAGCCGAAGATGCGGCTGCTCCGGTTGTGTCTCCTGATGGTGGAAAAGTACTCTTTCTGGTGCGCCGTGGCCCGGAGACATACCTGGAACGAGACTTGTGGTTGCTGGATATTGCCAGTGGCGAACAGAGGAACCTAACCGGCGGCACTGCTCAAATCCAATCTTTCTCCTGGAAAGCTGACAGTCGTAACATCATCTACACCGGGCATCACAAGGAAAGGCTCCCCGGTGCTTATCCAGAGATTCGTGAGATGGATACTGTTACCGGTGAACATAAACTACTGGTCAGGGATTTTACAGGCTACCCCTCACCATTGCCAGGAGCGGATGTGCGTTACGATGGCGGCAACTCAGACCCTGTCCTCTCCGCCTGTGGTAAGTATCTTCTCTTTATCGGCTCGGAGGGTGGAAACTCTTATCTGTATGTGTATAATCTCTGGGAAGATAAACTGGACCACTTCTTTGGCGAAGGACAGCAGGTGGTCACCAGCTTCTCCCTGGCCAACGGCTATGTCGCCTGTCACCTTTCTGCTCCCGACAGCATAGGCGATATCTGGCTTGGCTGCCCGCAGGAAAACTCCGCCATGAAGCAAATAACCTATATCAACCAAGAGCTCTTCGCTGACCGTTGGTTCGCCAGGCCGGAACCAGTCAGTTTTACTCATCCGGACGGCTGTCAACTGGAAGGCTGGCTGATGAAACCCTATGGGTACCAGGAAGGATCTCAGTACCCTCTCGTGATGGAGATTCATGGCGGTCCTAACTCCACTTATGGCAACACTTTCTTTCATGAGTTCCAGGTCCTGGCTGGGATGGGTTATGGGGTACTCTATACCAATCCCCGGGGATCTCTGGGCTATGGCGAGGACTTCGCCACAGTCATCGTAGGTGATTGGTGCGGCATAGATGCCAGGGATCTGCAGTTCATGGCCGAGGAAGCTGCCAGGATCCCCTGGGTGGACCAGACAAAGATGGGAGTTACCGGAGGCAGCCAGGGAGGATACTTCACCAACTGGCTGGTGAGTCACTGTGATCTCTTCGCCGCCGCTGTCACCCAACGCAGCATGTCTAACCTCTACACCAAGTATGGCACCGCGGACAATGGTTGGAACGGAGACAAGTACGGTATGGGCGGTGCAGACCTCTGGGATAACGAGGAGCTGTTGATGTCCCGCTCTCCCATTCGCTACGCTGACAAGGTTAAGACTCCCATCCTGTTCATCCACAGTGATATGGATTTTCGCTGTCCTTTAGAACAAGCCGAACAGTTCTATGTGGCGATCAAGAGGCTGGGGACTCCTGCGGAGATGGTTCTCTTCTCCGGAGAAAACCATGAACTCTCACGTGCGGGGAAACCGGCAAATCGCCTCACCCGCCTGGATTATCTGACCGGCTGGTTCAAGCGTTATCTGGGATAAAATGGAATTTACCGGATAGAAAGGTGGTAGCTCTTCGTGATCATCGACCCTAAATCCCAGCGTTACCTGGATTTGATTCTACTGCACTCCAATGACATGCATGGCAACTTCTTGGCCGAGGGTACCGATGAAAACCTCATCGGTGGCATCTCCATGCTCTCAGGTTATGTTTCCGCCGTCAGAGCCGAAAACCCCCATGCTCTTTACTGTATCGCCGGGGATATGCTTCAGGGTTCCCTGATTGACACCGAGTTCAAGGGTATCTCGACCATCGAGATCATGAACATGCTAAACCCTGATGTCGTCGCTTTAGGCAACCACGAAATCGACTACGGGCTCTCCCACCTTCTCTTTTTGGAGCGCTGCGCCAAGTTTCCCATCGTCAACTGCAATATGTTCATCAAGAATCCCTACACCAGAATATTCGAGTCCCACAAAATTATCATCGTTAACGAGATGCGGGTTTTGTTCATCGGCATTATTACTTCCGAAGTGATGAGCAGTATTCGCATGGATAATCTGCTTGGCAGCCTGGTGGATGTGGAGGAAGCCGCCCGTGAAGTGGGCCGCATCTGCAACGCGTATAACGATATCGACATCGACTTCACCGTCCTGCTGACCCATATCGGCTTCGATGAGGACTGCAAGCTGGCGGCTCTGCTGGACCCCGAGTGGGGGGTTGATGTAATCATCGGCGGTCATTCCCATACTATTTTAGACCATCCAGAGAAAGTCAACGACATCCTCATCGTCCAGGCCGGGGTAGGCACGACACAGATCGGTCGCTTCGACATCGTGGTGGATACCGATACCAACTCCGTACACAGCTACCAATGGCAGCTGGTGCCCATCGATGCGGAGCATTGTCCCAGGGATCTGCAGTTGGAAGAAGCCATCATGCGCTATAAAGAGCAAACCGACGCTAAGTATGACCGCACCCTTTGCCGTTTTGCCCGCGTGATGACTCATCCCACCCGTTATCGTGAGACCGAGCTCGGGAACCTCTTTGCCGACGCGTTGCAGGAATCCTTCGGCGTTGATGTCATGCTGATGGGATCCGGCTCCATTCGCAAGAAGGCTCTTGGCCCGGTGGTATCTTATGGCGCTCTCAAAGAGATCATGCCTTTTGACGATCGTGCCTTAATGATCAGGGTGACCGGCGCCCAGTTTAAGCATATGATGGCTTACATGCTCCGGGATGATCTTCTGGTCAGCGAGAACGGCGAGTTCTATCAGGTTTCCGATGGAGTTCAGATCGAGTATGACCGGGCTACGCGGAGTTTCATCTCTTTCAACCTCCACGATGAGCCTGTCCGGGACGATCAGGTTCTCAGCATCGGTTTACAGGAGTATCACTATAAGAATTTCGACTCTTTTTTCAACCTGCCTCTCAGTGAAACTGTTTCCGGTAAAGGCACGGTCTTAACCACCTCGGTACTAGATATTCTGGATGAACACTTCTCCCAGGCCCATCTGCCCCGCGTCGAAGTCGAGGGGAGAATAGTCATAAAGTAAGGTAGAATTAAGGTGCGATGCATCTCAACCGCAACCGCACATCTTAAAAAAGGAGGAATACTCATGCCCAACATCACCCTTTGCGTCAACGAACTCGGCACTCTGATCCAGACCGAAGGCAAGCAGGACTTGCAACTAACCCCTGATACTTTCGGGCCCGGACAACTCTTCGTTATCTCTGTAGGTGGCTGACTCTTGTCCGGAGCGGCAAGGTATTGCCGTGAGAGAGAGATTGATCCTTTAGGTCTGAACATCGAAGTGGAGACTACCAACGACCCTGAAACCCGCATGATGACGAAACTGACCTACATCTTCTCCTTCCCGGCAGGGATCAGCGAGGAGCATAAGGCAGGAATCATGGCTAACACCGCCAACTGCTATGTTAAAAAGCATATGACTGCTCCTCCGGAAGTAGTTGTAAAGTAGCAGGTGACACCTTAAAGCCCCTTCAGAAATAATCTGAAGGGGCTTTATTATGAGTATTATCTTATGTATCTTTCTTTAAGTGCTTACGCAGGAACTCAGCGACTCTCGGATAACAATCCAGGCGATTTTGCAATTTGAAGATCCCGTGCACCTCATCTTCATAAATGAGCCGGAGATACTGGTAAGGTAGACTTGATTTCCCACTAACTTTCCTCACTGTCTTCAGGTGCTTTGGCTGGCATTAGTTTAGCCATGGCCAGGGTGATGACGTAGAGGATGCCCAGAGCGAAAAAGACCCCTGTGAGCCCATAAAGCATTAATTCGAAGGATTGTGTGAGCATCTCTTCCCTCCTGATTTATTATAAATTTTCAGGATAACAACCAGGGCACTATGACCAGAACCATTCCGCCAGCAATGGCCGAAGCAATCTGCCCGGCGACATTAGCCGTGATCGCAGGCATAAGAATGAAGTTGGTAGGATCTTCCTTCTTAGCGATCTGCTGCATAACCCTGGCTGACATGGGAAAAGCCGAGATACCAGCAGCACCACACATAGGGTTGATCTTCTCCTTACTGAACAGGTTAAGAAACTTGACGAAGATGATGCCTCCTGCCGTATCGAAAATGAAGGCGAAGAAGCCGAGGATGAGGATGAGGATGGTCATGGGATCGAGAAACTTTTCCCAGTGCATCGTCCCTCCAATGGTGATGCCTAAAAGCAGGGTCACCAGATTAGCCAGTTCATTTTGGGCTGCCAGAGAGAGCCTCTCTAAGACGCCACAGACACGCAGTAGGTTTCCGAACATCAGGAGACCGACCAGGGGAACACAGATAGGCGCCAGCAGGCCAGCGATGATGGTCACCATAATGGGAAAGATGATCAGAGCCGTCTTGGATATGCTGGCATCGGTATGCTTCATGCGGATGAGACGCTCTTCTCTGGTGGTTAACGCCATGACCACCGGAGGCTGTATGATAGGCACCAGAGACATATAGGAGTAAGCTGCCACAGAAATAGGTCCCAGAAACTGGGGAGCAAACTTAGCTGCCACGAAAATGGAGGTCGGCCCATCTGCTGCTCCGATGATCCCGATGGAAGCCGCGCTCTTAAGATCGATGCCGAGTTCAGGAAACATCTGACCTATGACGACCACGGCGATGGCTGTGGCGAAAATACCAAACTGAGCGGCTGCGCCCAAAAAGAGCATTTTGGGATTACCGAGCAAAAGAGAAAAATCACACATGGCTCCTACTGCCACGAAGATCAGCACCGGAAAGAGTTCGGTGGCGATCCCGAAGTTGTAAAGGATCTGCAGTACACCCTCCGCACCCTCAAAACTCCACACCGCGGCAAAGGGCAGGTTGACCATGATGGCACCAAAGCCCATAGGTACCAGGAGATTCGGTTCATACTCCTTGGCGATGCCAAGATAGATCAGCAACCCGCCTATGGCGATCATGATCAGCGACTGCCAGGTGATGTCCATTAGTCCGGAAAACAGGGCTTCCACTCGGTCTCAGTCCTTTCCTTGACCCTCAGGATGCCAGTTTAGGCGCTATGCATCTAAACTGCTACCAGGGATTGGTTCGCTTGTTGCTGGGTTAAGGGGGAAAAATTCTGCAGGAGGGGCTGATCTGCGACCAAAGGTGAAGAGCAGTGCTTCGCAGATGCGCTCACAGGCTCGACCATCTCCGTAGGGATTATGTGCTCTGGCCATCTGCTGATAGGCATCCCTGTCGGCAAGCAGACGGTTTGTTTCGGACAGAATCCTCTGCCGATGGGGGCCAATCAGGAGGACTGTTCCCGCCTCCACTGCTTCCTGACGTTCAGTTACATCTCTGAGGACCAGGACTGGTTTGCCAAGGGCCGGCGCTTCCTCCTGTAGTCCTCCGGAATCGGTAAGAATCAGAGTGCTGCGTGCCATCAGGTTATGCATATCCAGGAGCTCCAAAGGATCAGTAAGGTAGACATTAGGCAGATTGGACAGGATCGGTCGAACCGTCTCCTGCACAGCCGGGTTGAGATGCACGGCATAACAGATGGCTATGTCGTCATGAGTTTCGGCGATATCCTTTAAGCCATAGGCGATCTCCTGCAAAGGTTGCCCCAGATTCTCCCGACGATGAGCTGTAACCGTCAACAGACGACGGCCAGATGAACAAAGCTGTTGCAGGAGAGGATTGATGAAAGTGTAGTCTGGTCTTACAGTCGTCTGGATAGCATCAATCACCGTGTTTCCGGTGACGAAGATGCTCTCAGCTGGAATGCGTTCAGCCAGAAGATTAGCCTTGTTGGCTGCAGTAGGTGCAAAATGCAGTTGTGCCAGGCGTGCCGTCAGTTGCCGGCTGATCTCCTCGGGGAAAGGAGCATACCGTTCGTACGTGCGCAGACCTGCTTCCACATGACCAACCATCATCTGTTTAAAGAAGGAGATAAGACCACCCATCAGAGTAGTCTGGGTGTCCCCGTGGACCAGCACAATATCCGGTTGAACTTCATCAAGTACAGGCTCGAAGGCTTGCAGGATGCGCTGTGCCAGACCGCTAAGGGTTTGCCTGGGAGTCATTAAATCGAGATCGAAGTCAGGCGTAAGATCGAAAGCAGATAAAACTTGATCGAGCATCTCCCGATGCTGCGCCGTGGTACAGACCACGGTTTCGAAATCATCCCTTCTTCTGGCCAGTTCCTTTACAAGAGGAGCCATCTTGGCCGCATCGGGGCGAGTGCCAAAGGTGACGAGAACCTTTATTTTTGCCATTATTTAGGTACATCCTTCCCACGACCTGCTTCTCCCTGCTCCTGGGAGGTCTCCTCCTCTACTTTGGTCTGGAGGGACTCCTGATAGAGACGGACTGCTCCGGTGAGATCCCTGGTCGGACGCTCATCGATGCGTTTACTCTCCAGTCTGTGTGCATAAACAAAGAGCCCCGTGCCGACGACGCCGGTAATCAGAGCGACCAGACGTCCATGAGGTGTATTGATACTGACGGCAGCCAGGCCGAAACAGGCAGAGATGGCATAGAGCCAGTATACTGTCTGCTTCTGGCTGAGTCCACTGTCGAAGAGGCGATGATGAGCGTGCGTGCGGTCGGCTTGCATGGGAGATTTGCCGGCACGGATACGACGAAACATGACCACTGCGGTATCAAAAAGTGGCAAACCCAGAGCCAGAGCCGGAGTGATCATGGTCATTAAAGTAGCCTGTTTCATCGGGCCGACGACAGACAGACAACCAAGGACATAGCCGATGAAACAAGCTCCGGCATCCCCCATGAAGATGCGCGCCGGATAGGAGTTATAGCGCAGGAAACCCAGAGAAGCTCCGATCATAGCCACGCAGAGGAGGATCACCGCCGAGTAGTTATACAAAGCCTGGTCGGCAGATCCCCAGGCGACGAAGATGAGGGTCAGGCAGACAATTACCGTCGTGCCTGCAGTCAGACCATCGAGGCCATCGATGAAGTTCATTACATTGGTAATCGCCATAATCCAGAGGATGGTTAGCGGCCAGGAGAGCGGACCGAGATGCAAGAAGTCGTTGCTGAAAGGAATGCCGATCCCGATGATTCTGATCCCGGATGCCACCGCCAGCCAGGCGCAAAGGAACTGCACCAGCAGACGCAGACGGGGCGAAAGGTCATAATAGTCGTCTAAGGCGCCCACCACCATCAGCACGAACCCTCCAGCAAGCATGGCGAGGATCTCCGGAGTCATCTCCGTGAAGATCACCGTAGCCACCAGAAAAGAGACGTAGATGGCTACCCCTCCCAGATAAGGAACTGGCTTGGTATGCACCTTGCGGGGATTGGAAGGTTTGTCGATGACCCCCAGACGTAGGGCCAGATCCATAGCCAGAGGTGTGCTGATCAGTGCCAATCCCAGAGAGACCAGTAGAGTGAAAAGCAGACTGATACCTAAGGTTAAAGGATCCATGCCTCTACTCCACAGAAGGAGCTACACAAACCAGGGTAATGCCAGCCTCAGCCAGAAGATCCGCAGAGAGCTGATCGGGGTAACCCTCGCGATAGGTGATTTTGGTTATTCCGGCATTAATCAGGATCTTAGCACAGATAGCACAGGGAAAATGCGTCACAAAAACTTCCGCACCCTCGGGTGAGATCCCACCCAGAGCAGCCAGTATCACCGCATTTTGCTCGGCGTGAACCGCGCGACAGAGCTCGGCTCTCTCTCCGGAAGGTACACCCATCTGTTCTCGTAGGCATCCCACTTCGTCACAATGCGCCAGGCCCCTTGGTGGTCCGTTATAGCCTGTGGAGAGAACCCGGCGATCCCTCACCAACAAGGCACCCATCTGACGACGCAGACAGGTTGAGCGCTTGGCGGCAATATCCGCCAGTTCCATAAAATAATCCTCCCAATCGGGACGTGACCTCATCAGCGATCATCCTTCATTTCCACATTATGATCTAACTCCAGCCCTCAGTTCCGTAGAGGCGGTCTCCAGCATCACCAAGACCTGGCACGATATAACCCCTGTCATTAAGCTCAGGGTCTAAAGCTGCCGTGAAAATGCGCACCTCCGGACAGCTCACTTTGAGACGATTGATTCCCGGTGGCGCTGAGACCAGTGAGATCATGGTAATCTGATCGACACCGCGTTCCATTAGTATTTCAGCAGTGTAGGCTGCCGAGCCACCCGTAGCCAGCATGGGGTCCAGCATAAAGGCATGCATACCTCTGAGATCTTTAGGCAGCTTTACATAATACTCTACCGGCAGCAACGTATCGTGGTCGCGATAAAGACCTATATGTCCGACTCCCCCATCCGGCACCAACTGCAGCATGGCTTCCACCATGCCTATGCCTGCACGCAGTATAGGGACGAAGAGTGGCTTCACAGCCAGAACCTCTGCTTCGGTTACAGTCAGGGGAGTCTCTATGGTGCGTTTGATGCCTGGCAGATCCCTCATGGCTTCGTAGCCAAGGAGAAGTGAGATCTCGTGCAACAAACGGCGAAACTCCCGGGGAGGTGTGTTTTTCTCCCGCAAGAGAGCCATTTTATCGAGTATAACCGGATGATTGCTGAGGTAGACTCCGGTCATGACTGTCTCACTCATGGTATCCTTCCTCTCGGGTTTATAGGAAGGGGGTACCTCATGCCTGAAGTACCCTCCCACTTAGCAGATAAACTTAATTTAGCTATATAGCGGATAGTTGGAGCAGAGTTCCAGGACTTTTTCCTTACAACGCTGCAGGATCGCCTCGTCACCACGGTTACTTATCGCCAGATCCATGATCTCGGCGATGATATCCATAGCCGCTTCATCGAAGCCACGGCTGGTTACGGCAGGGGTTCCCAGAC
>WRDA01000020.1 GCA_009783675.1 Symbiobacteriaceae bacterium
GCTTACTGTTTTGCCAAAGGAGGCAATTTTGGCGATGAGCAACTGCCTTCTATCATGAGTTCAGGAGTTGGCAGACAAGCGGTTGATCTGCTTTTCAATAACTGTGGCCAGAACAACAATCGATTATATATAGCATTCTTTGGTGGCGAGCCACTGATTAACTGGGCATTAGTGAAGGAGTTAACGTGTTATGCTGAAGAAAAAGCTTCTTCCGCAGGGAAAAACGTAAGTTTCTCTATGACAACAAATGCTTGCTTAGTAGATGATGAAATGGTTGATTTCATATCATCTCATAAGATAGATATTATGGTAAGCCTTGACGGCGAAGAACACATTCACGATAAACTCCGCCCTCACAAGAGCGAAAGTACTAGTTCATATGAGAAGACTCTTGCTGGGGTAAAAGCTTTGAGAGCGAAAATAAACAACATATCTGGTAATGCAACAATTACCGTCATTAACAATGATCTCGAAGAAGTGTATAGCCATCTAACGGAAATAGGATTTACCCGAATAGGAATGGATATGGTCAGTGGCAGTGCAGATAAATCTTTAGAATTTGACCATTTACATCTATCTATGCATACACAAGAGTTAGTGGGTTTAATCGTCGATGGTAAAGTTCCATTGCTTGCTAACGCTCCAAGGTTAGATGAGAGAAGAAGTAACCGACTCTATTACTGTGGCTTCAGTAGGGGGTCTGTAACTGTAGATTCCATAGGGCGACTTTATTCCTGCCCAAGGTTAGTGTGTGTAGAAAAATATCAAGTCGGACATGTTGATGCAGGATACGACAGCAAAAAAATACAGCATTTGCGGTCTTCTATCATGATAGATAATAAATTGGGATGTAGAACCTGCTGGCTTAGATATCTTTGTGGCGGGGGATGTCCAGCTGAGAGCGAAGAAAGCCAAGGTGGCATTGGTTCACCTTACTCACAAGGGTGTTATAGATATCAGCATCTCTTGGAAGCATCAGTAGAGAATTACCTGATTTCCATTCGTAGCAACTCGTAAACATACCAAGGTTACTCATGACATGAATGTCTTGTAGTGATACGAAGGAGGCAAACTATGCCAAAAGTCCTATTTCTTAATGATGCATCCAGTGTTCCTGATCCGATCCGTGGGGAGGAATGCGCTACTGCTGATGGTTGTGGCAGCGGTCAATGTACAGCTAAAGGAGCGTGTATAGATTGCGAAAAGTGCACCATAGACTCTCCCGGTGGCGACGTCGTTCCTTCATGTCAACCTCCTAAAGGCGGCATAGGTCCAATCCCAGGCTAATAGACAATTGCTTTTTTAGTCAAGCATGCCATGAGTAACACCCCTACCTGTCGATCTATGTCTTGGCAGGTAGGGTCACTGTCAACTATAAGTGAGATAAAATGATAACACCAAAAAGACACGTTGTGCCCATACTGTTTATGCTTGCTATACTGGCAGTTGTGGCCTTTTACTATCCTTTGCGTCCCTTCATCATGCTCAGGGATGCTGAATACCTGATTCATGTCGTGGAAGAAGCTCATCCGGCTTTCCTTAGTCTCGAACGCTTTAAGCCATATCAGGGAGAAGTATATCAGTTGGCTAAGGCTCGGCTGCTGGAAGCTGCCACGAGCAGGATGAGCATTGCCCAGTTTGCACTGGAGTGCAACAGGTATCTCGCTACGTTTCACGACCTGCATACCGATGTAGACTTGCAGAGCATGCACCTGGTATCCGGACTACCGCTTCCTTTCTATTGGAGTGCTGATGGTCTTTGGTTAGAATCATGTCCAATGGCTCCGGAAGGATCCAGGGTGTTGTCCATAGGTGGCGTGGATGTGGAACATATCGGAGAAATCGTTGATACCTATATAGCCTTCGAAACGGAGTCCGGACGCTTCTTCAACCGCGCCTGCTACGCTAGAAGCAAGGAAATCCTCAGTCTGGCTGGTGTCACTGCATCCAGAGATATCGAGATAGTGTTACAAGACGGTTCCATGGATACTAAAACTGTTTTTCAAAACTATGTCACCATGAGGTTTACTCCTGGAGGAGAGTACCCCTCCCTTACATACTGCCTTATAGAAGATGATACTGTCGCGGTCATTGCGTTAAATAGCTGCATCATAGATGCTAACTATCAGCCGATGCTTGACTTTCTGGAACAGTCGCTTCATGGTGGGGTGCGACAAATAATCTTTGACTTAAGATGGAATCTTGGAGGTTTCTCACAGTACTGGGATAAGATTCACGCAGTGATGGGCATTGCGAAAAGCTCGCACGGGCTCATAGAACGAAATTCGTCTTACAATCCAATTAAAGGAACCCTGCTTCCTTCCATCTACTCATCTCCCCTACTTAGGCGCAAGGCCAACTTCCGAGGATATGACCTCGATATCTATGTCCTGGTATCACCCTACACCGGAAGTGCAGCTACGTGGTTTATTGCACAGATTAAAGATGCAGAACTCGGAACCATTATAGGTGTTACACCCAAACAAGCTCTCTCTCATTTTGGACATTGCAATTATAAGCTAAGTTTCACCTTACCATTCACTCGGGTTAAGGGGAGAATTAGCTACAGTTTGTTTATTCGTCCGGATCCATTAAGGGACAAAATAAACGAGCCAGTAGTGGACATAGAGACAACCTACGGGGAAGATGCCTTGGAACGAGCGCTTCAGGAGATACATATGAGAAGAGAAGTAAATAAAGATAACTAATGGGGGGATGGACGTGAGCATAGAGGTTAAGTTTTTTCCTCAGTACCAGCATCTTAGCAGTGACTGTAAATCGATGATAGTATACGATGTGTCATCTTCTACTCTAATGGAACTTGACACTATAACCGCTGCAATTGTAGAAGAAGCTACCCTACACGGTATGTGGAACGATGATGTTAGCAGATCTGTTAGAGAGCTACTTCTCTTTCGCGGGTTTAGTTGTGAGGAAATTGATGAATCAACTACCCTTTTCGAAAAGCTACGTGACGAAGGTGCTTTTGCTGAGGCAGATAGGGCATTTAAATATCAGAACATGCGGTATCATATTAACGGATTTACACTAAATGTGGCTCAAAAATGCCAGCTGCAATGTAAATATTGCTATGCGGAGAGTGGGAGCTATGGCGATGATGAGCTGCCATCACTGATGGATTCAGCTGTAGGAAGGAAAGCTATTGATTTTATACTTGCTCTTGACGATCCAGAGATAGGTGATTATTTCTTCTCCTTTTTTGGAGGAGAGCCTTTACTTAATTGGAGCTTAATAAAGGAGCTCGTCATTTATGCTAAAGAGAATGCCAAGCTTATTGGTAAGACGGTGAGTTTTTCGATAACAACAAACGGAATACTACTAGGTGAAGAACATGTGGACTTTCTAGTCGAGCACGATATTTCCGTTCTTATTAGCATCGATGGCGATGAGGTTTTGCATAATAGACTGAGGCCGCATGTGGACAGGACAGTCAACTCTTACCAGAAGACAAGGGAAGCAATTAAGCGCTTAAGGAAGGTGAGGGCTAGATTAAGTGGACGTGCTACAGTTACTGCCATGTGTTACGACCCCTGGCTAATCCGGAAATACCTTGAAGAGGCAGGTATTACAGATGTGAATATGCAGCTTGTTAGCAGCGAACATGGTTCCAATACAGCACTAGCTCCAAATGAGCTTAGGTATTATGTCGAGCAACTTAGCAAAATGATTCTGGATGATAACCCATCTAATCGCTTCTCACTAAGAAGAATATCTAACCGTAATGCATGTATGCCTTATGGATGTAATTTTTCTGTGGGAACGCTCGCAGTTGATTCCATCGGACGCATCTATGCGTGTCATCGACTCACAGGCAACAGAGAATTTATGGTGGGAAGCGTGTATGAAGGTCTAGACCGCGACAAACTCCAGGTTATATTTAATAATGCGAATGCGAATAATATGCATGGGTGCAGATCGTGCTGGGCGCGCAATATATGTGGTGGCGGATGTGTAGCGGAGAACGTTACTCTATCTTCTGACGATTTCACTCCCCACTCATATAGGTGCTATATGACACTGCGCCTAATCGAAGCTTCAATAGAAAAACACCTGATAGATATGCAGAGTTCAAATGGTGCCAAATAAAACGTTGTTAACGCTTTACAAACGTACCGTAGCCACTCATGACATGATAGTCCTATAATAATAAGAAAGAGGTGAACTATGCCTAGAGTTTTGTTTCTCAATGATTCTTCCAGTATCCCTGATCCGATCTGCGGGGAGGAATGCGCAACTGCGGATGGTTGCGGCGGCGGGCAATGTGTAAGTAAGGGCGCAGAAATTTGTGAAACATTTTGTAAAATTGACTCTCCCGGTGGCGATGTTGTCCCTTCATGTCAACCTTCTAAAGGCGGAATAGGCCCGATACCAGGCTAATAAGCAGTTGCTGTTTTTTAGTCCAGCATGCCATGAGTAACGCCCCTACCTGTCGGTTTGCGTACCGGCAGGTAGAGTCACTGTTAACTATAGGTGAGATACAATGATAATACTAAAAAAACGCGTCGGGCCAGTACTGTTTGTCCTGGCTATACTGGCAGTTCTGGCCATCTACTATCCTCTGCGTCCCTACATAATGCTCAGGGACGCTCAACATCTGATACAAGTCGTGGAAGCTACTCATCCAGCTTTCTTGAATCTAGCGCGCTTTAAACCATACCAGGGAGAAGAGTATCAGCTGGCTAAAACTCGGCTGCTGGAAGCTGCTGAGAACAGGATGAGTATTACCCAGTTTGCCTTAGAGTGCAATCGGTATCTCGCTTCACTTCATGATCTGCATACCGACATAGACTTGCATAGCGTACATCTGGTATCCGGTTTACCGCTTTCTTTTTACTGGGATGTCGATGGACTCTGGCTGGAATCAGGCTCAGTGGCTCCGGAAGGAGCGAGAGTATTATCCATAGGTGGCGTAAATGTGGAACATATCGGAGAAATCGTCGATGCCTATATCGCATACGAAACAGAATCCGGACGGCTTTTTAACCGTGCTTGTTACGCCAGAAGCAAGGAAATACTAATCCTGGCTGGTGTCACTGCGACCAAAGATATCGAGTTACTATTGCAGGACGGTTCTATGGGCACCAAAACTGTCTTTCAAAACTATGTCACCATGCGATCTATACCCGGAGGGGAGTATCCTTCCCTCACATACCGCCTCACCGAAGATGATACTGTTGTTGTCATATCACTTAATGTCTGCGTAATAGATGCCAATTATCAGCTAATGCTTGACTTTCTGGAGCAGGCGCTCCGTGGTGGGGTAAGACAGATAGTCTTTGATGTAAGATGGAACCCTGGAGGTCGCGATGAATACTGGGATAAGATTTTTGCCGTAATGGGCATAACTAAAAGCGAACATGGGCAAATTACACGAAATTCGCCTTACTGGCCAATTAAAGGAACACCAGCACCTTCCTCATACTTTGCTCCTGTGCTTAAGCACAAACCCAATTTCCGAGGATATGACCTCGATATTTATGTCCTTGTATCATCCTACACTGCAAGTGCTGCCGTTTACTTTGTTGCTCAGATAAAAGATGCTGAACTCGGAACTATTATAGGCGCTACACCCAGACAAGCTCCCTCACAATTTGCATACAGTCCGGAGGTTCTACATTTCACCTTGCCTTTGACCAGGGTTAAGGGAAGAATAAGCAATAGCTTTCTTATTCGTCCGGATCCTTCGAGGGACGAAAAAAACGAGCCCGTTGTCGACATAGAGATAGCTTATGGTGAAGACGCTTTGGAACGAGCACTTCAGGAGATTCGCAATAAATGAGAACAAAAAGTGGGGGAGATGTATTTGCTCGACATTATCGACAAAAATAGAAGCGAGGCACATACAGCTAACGACGATGCCTGATTCTGTTAAGATAAATAACCATACAGCTTTAAGATGGTCCTTTATCTATAGCTTAATTCCTCACTTTGCCAGAGATAACAAAAGAAGCCTTCTGTTTCTGGTACTTATTCTTGTCGCTAACGCCTTCTTAGGTGCTGTAGACCCAATAATCATGCGCAATGTGACCGACGAAGCGTTGTTCAACCTCAATCCTACTCTTATTCTAAGCCTACTGCTTTATTGTCTGGTAAACGTGGCGGCAATTGTGGTGCAAAGCGCAAGCACCGTGATTACCAGCAAGATGGGATATAGTATGGGATATGCGCTGCGCGTTAAGGTTTTCCATGAAGCACTAAGAGAATGGACGATCGATTACAGTGCCGGAGAGCTAATGAACCGACTCACTTCAGACTGTGAGGCAGTATCAAGATACATTATCAACTATATTCCGAGTTTGATATCAAACTTAATGCATATCGTTGTGAACTTCAGCTTGCTCATCTGGCTGGATAAAATATTCGGCATGCTGACGCTTCTCTCTTTTCCTGTCCTTCTGGTAATCACCAAATACTTTGCCAAAGATGCCCTAAGGCTAAACGAAGAGAGTCGTGAACAGAGCGGTTTATTGATGCACTTTACTCAGCATATCTTCAGCTCTTTGCCCATGGTTATTGGTTCTCGTATACAAAATAAGGTACAGTATCGATACGAAGAAAACCTGGCAGCATATAACGCCATTAACCTTTCGGCAAATTATGTGGGTATCCGAAACAACCTTTGGGTGTCTCTCACCAATGTACTATTCCGCACGGTATTCTTTGTTGTTGGTATAATATCAGTAGCTACGCATCGCCTGACCTACGGATCTTTCTTTGCCCTTTTCTCGCTCGGTAACAGGGTTATGTCTCAGGTGAACTTCTTTGCTAACATACCGATGCGCTGGGCGCAAGTGGTGGTATCGCTAGATCGAATGGCAGAGCTCTGCGGACGAGAAAGCAGAATTCTTGTAATCAGCTCTCCGGGTGAAGAACTCTTCGTGGAGGCCCATAATGAGCCTTTGGCTCATGGTGGGGTAGTTTCTTTTCACTTCGGGAGAGGAGAGCACCTGGGAATAAAGGGAAGGACGGGCGTGGGGAAGACAACCCTGGCTATGAAAATAGCGGGTATCATTCCGGTTGAAAACCAAATGACATGGCGTGGATTAGTAGAAAGCGATATCATGTATCTTCCTGCCAGCCGAGGTGTATGTCCTATATTAACCCTAAGAGACAACCTGGGAGGATCTAGTAATAACCACGAGATCGAGAATACATTAAACTTAGTTGGCATGAATGAACGCTGGCTAGAATCAGGGCTGGATTACGATGCGCCCATGATTGATATTGTTGCTCAAATGAGTAGTGGAGAACAGCAGCGACTAGCCATAGGCAGGGCATATCTCCAAAAACCGAAGCTGCTTATATTAGACGAAGCTATTTCGAACATTGATTCAAAAAGTGCCGTAGAAATACTCCATTCACTAACCGATAAGATGGGGGATAGCTCTGCTGTGGTTATTATCAGCCACCGTGAAGATGATTTCTGTATCTGTCATAGGGTAATTGAAATAGGTGGTGACACACAAGTATAGCACCTGACCTTGGGTGAGGAAATGACCTAGATTCGGAAGTGGTCGAGTAGGTGCGGAAGACGACATCGGCATCTGATCGACCAAGGCATCACCTCGTTAAGTGTTATATACCTTATGTGACATTTATCAAGATCAAGTTGACATATATACTCCTGGTAGAGAACGTGTGTAAGTCGGTGTAACTCACCGCTCCCGCTCCTCATGAACTCCTTATGGACGATGGACATAACATCTGCAAAAATTATCTGAAACTTATTGCAAGACTAAATACCGCTTGGCTACCACACTCTGAATCTTACTTCCGAAATTCACATTATAAACTAATCTTGATATTGTATTGACTTATAACCTATCTTCCCGTATTAGAATTTAACCTAAGTGCTTTCTCAGAAACGGATTAACGCTTCATCGGGTCATAGCACGGTTTTATCCCTTGTATTTCCCTTTATGGTAGGTTAAAATGAGATTAACCTATCTTGAGGAGTGGTCTCGTGGCTTCGATTACACATCAGCGAGTTGGTAAGCATACCTACATGTACCTTTCGGTTTCCTACTGGAATGCAGAGAAGAAGCGACCAGACAACCGAAAAACCCGAATCGGTAAGCTCGACATCATGACCGGTGAGCCTCTCTACACTCAAGAGTACCTGGATTCCTTGGTCGAATCAGGAAAGTCCATTGAAGGCATGCGCCTTTGGGACAAATCTCGTGAAGTCAAAATAATACTCGATAATATTCCCAGAGACGAGACTGTAGTCGCCCGCGAAGTCCTCAGTAGCACCAAAGATTTTGGGTCGACTTATTTCTTGCGGGAACTAGCCAATAAGATTGGGCTGGTTGATACCCTCAAAAACAGTCTACCTGGCATCTGGCAGGAGGTTTTTTGGCTTGCTTGCTTCCTGGTCTGTGAAGATAAACCCGTTATGTATTGCGACGACTGGGTCAACTCTCATGATGGTGTAGGGTTGGTTAAGCTAGGCAGTCAGCGTATAAGTGATCTTTTGATATCCTTTGGGGAAGTTGAGCGCGCCACCTTTTACCGGGCATGGTATAAACTGATCCGCGAAAGAGAATACATCGCCCTTGACATCACCTCTGTGTCCTCTTACTCAAACAACATCGAGTATTGTGAATGGGGCTACAACCGTGATGGCGAGGATCTACCCCAGGTAAATATCTGTATGTTGTTTGGTGAGCAATCACGGTTACCTGTTTACCAGACCATCTATAGTGGCAGTCTGGGGGATGTTACCACCTTACGCAGCACAATATCAGAGTTTGCTGCACTGACCGGTGACAGAGATATCATGTTTGTCATGGATAAGGGCTTCTATAGCACTGCGAATGTCATTACCATGCTTGGCAATGAAGAAGAGGGGTGGTTATGTAAATTCCTGATGGCGGTTCCATTCTCCAATAAGCCTCCCAGGCTACATATTGCCGAAGAACGGGAAAATATTGATACCACAGATAATGTAGTTTTCACCAGCAACACTCTAATTCGTGGTGTATGCCGAACTGCTATTTGGGATGAATGCGAGCTTTTAGCTCATGTCTTCTTCGACCCTGTAAAAGAGTTAAGCGAACGTAACGAGCTCTGCGGATATGTTTCCTCGCTAAAGAAGAAAGCTCTGGATGACCCTCATAACAATAAACTGGCTGCTGAGTATCGCAAATACCTGACCATTACGATGTCCGAGGAAACCGGTGCCGTTGTAGACATCTCCATTCGTAACGGTGTCATAGCTAAGAAGCTGGAAACAGTAGGATGGTTTGTCCTTCTCAGTAACCATGTTAGGGATCCTCAAACTGCGTATGACGCCTACAGGATGAAGGATGTAGTAGAAAAAGGGTTCCTGAGATACAAGAATAGTCTGGGACTAGATCGATTACGCGTCCATAACGACGATAGGATGCAGAACAAGGTCTTTGTTGCATTCATTGCCCTCATAATTGCCTCGTCAATCTATGAAACGATGAGCAGGCAGGGATTACACAACTCGATGACCCTAGACAGGCTTTTACTGACCATGGATAAGCTTAAGTCGGCGCAAATATCTGGAAAGACGGTGCTACGCCCAATTACAAGAGAGCAATCTGACATTTTGGCGGCATTTAGTTTACCACTTCCCGATAGTAACACTGGGCTACCAACAGAGATAAAGAAGCGGGGAAGAAAACCCAGAGCAGGGTAGCTAAGTGGAGTGGGAGCGATGGTCATTCTTAGTACTATCACCTAGGTTAAATAGTTTTCGGGAAATTAGGTTCTATGAGGAAGTAACGATAGTAAATGCAGTCAATGCGATTAAAGACCCCTTTGCAATGTTTGAGACAATGCCTTGTTTTCAGTGTTCCACATGCAAATGCATTAACCAGTGTCGGTATTCAGAGATATCAGGCTTGCATCGTAGATGGAAAGATGCTTATAAAGCCTGTATTCCGTCCCAGTCTGATTTGGTTTATATACTTGACGGTAATGATATCTCCTGAGGAAGAATGTTACTCTTCCTCGAAGGCTCATCACGCTATGAAGAGACTAAAGGTATAGTAAAGTCTCCAAGAGAATATAATTGTTGGACGTAGTATTTCGCTCTGTATTTGTGTTCTCACAAGGCTTGGAAGAAGAACACAGTCTCGGCAAGTTTATTTATTAATCGTAGGTAACTATTCAGGTGTCCAATTCGGATTGAGTTAGGACTCAGGATCCGATAGGAAAATGCAGAAAGAATCACTTGTACTTTTTTCCAGAATATGTCATAATAAGGCATCTCGATGAGAAGAGGTGTCAGGATGACATTAAGCCGTGAAAGCATCCTAAGGTTGTTAGATGAGAATCCTGATACTGTAGTCGATATTATTCTCTCTGGCAGATCAGGTAAAGCAGATTGAAGTGTCGAAGTCACGCATTTCAGAACTGGAGAAGCAGTTAGGGAAAACGAGTAACAATAGTCATAAACCTCCATAATCAGATGGACCCCGAAAGCCGAAAAGCCAACGTCAAAAGGGTTGTAAGCGTGGAGGTCAAAATGGCCACCGTGATCATTCACGAACACAAAGCGAAACATCTGATGTTGTGCTGGAGTATAAACCGGTTAAGTGTTCCCACTGTGGTGATGATTTAGATGAGCTATTTAATCCGAGATTTGAAAAGCGTCAGGTATATGACATAGTAATCCGTCAGGAGATCGCCGAGCATCGCTGCATATCTGGCCAGTGTCCACGTTGTGACGAATCAGTAAGCGGAAAGTTTCCCGAGGGAGTAAATGCACCTGTTCAATACGGCAATGGAGTAAGCAGTCTGGCTGTCTATATGAATGTTCATCAATTTATCCCTGCTGAACGCAATTCCGAGTTCATTCGTATGTTACTCGGAGGAACAGGACCGTCAGCCTCAACCTTCATGAGCATGCTCAATCGCGCTGGAGAAAAGTTGTTACTTACATACAGCAAATCCGCAAAAGAGTCCTACAAGCGGAGGTTTTGCATGTAGATGAGACAGGGATAAGTGCCGTCAATGCTAGGTGGCTTCATGTGGTTTCGTCAGACAGATATACCTACTACGGAGTTCACGAGAAACGAGGCATAAAAGCTATCCATGATATAGTGCTCTTAGAGAACTACCATGGTGTTATTGTACATGACTTCTGGAGTTCATACCTCAGTGACAGCTTGCCAGGAGTTCATGCTATGTGCAATGCTCATCTCCTTAGGGAGTTACAGGGTATCATCGACAATATTCAAAACCTAACCTGGGCAGCAAAGATGCAAGAGTTCCTTCGCAGTAGTTGGCGAGAGGTCAAACGAACACGGCAGGATTATAATACCGGATTGCCAGACCAACGGGTAAGAGAGTTAGTAATGGATTATGGTCGCATACTCAGAATTGCCGAGTTGGAGATTGAAGAGTTTGCGGTCAAGCAGACGAGGCGACGAAACGCTGCCAAATCCGATGCTGAAAGGTTATGGAACAGATTTATGGAGTTCGGTGAAGCGATACTACGTTTCATCTATGATCCACGCGTTCCCTTCGATAACAATCTGAGGGAGCGGGACTTAAGGATGATGAAAGTTAAGATGAAGGTGTGTGGGACCTTTCGTTCTTATCAGGGGTCGCTTATCTTTGCTGATCTCCGAAACTTCATTTCATCTGCCAGGAAGCAAGGTTATGAAGTCTTTTCGGCAATCAGTATGATGCTTTCTGGTGCCTTTGAGTTTGCTTAGATAGGCGGCACCTGAATAGTTACACGGATTCAATAAATATATAAAGGAATGTTGAAAGTTTGTGACGAATTATAACCTGAAGTAACGTGGATTATTGTGTGCGTATAGTTAGTTTCAATATCAGCGAAAAGCGCGTCTCCTTTGTCTAACCTTTCTGATATGATAACAAGCAAGAGGCACCGGGGTTGCAACAGCCTGAGGAGGTAAATATATGCCAGGTGCAAAAATCCTTAACAAAGCTGGAAGACATGAGCAAGTTACCTGTTTATCAGAACCATGTATGGCAGATATGTGTGTCCCAAGCGCTGAGTGTGGATGCGAAGAGATGAACTGCACGGCATCTGCTGGTTCAATTGGCTCTCCTCCTATTGGATAACCCCTGCGTCAAAAATTAATCAACTGAAACAAGTTGTGGGTCCTGCTTAATTTGTACTTAATTATCTCAATATCACTGCCTCGGTGTTTCTTGCTTGTTATCATATGCAACCCACGAATAAGGTGGCTCTGTTCGAAAGACAGTGCCTGCACTGTTCCATATAATTTATAGATTAAGAGATATGCTCTCTACATAAATACTGTATTTTTAGATTCGGAGGAAAAGCTAAAAAATGTGCTCGAGTAGGATGGCGTGCCTCCCCCTAAATTGTGAGCACTTTTTTCTTATCCACGTCACTTGTGATAACTCACAACATGCACAAATCACCAAGTATACTAGCTGCCAATTGGACATCATCGAAGTTCTACTAAGTGCAATCGGTTAAGCTGCCTACTCTTCCCGTAGCCAAATCGGTAGTATTATGGTAACCTCGAATAAACCCGGTGAAATATTCCTAATTCCAGTCCCATGATAGGTAAACCAGGTTACAGAGGCTTCTACATATCAATATACCTCCATATCTATGATATGCGCTGCCGGATACCAGAGAAGCACCGACTCCAACCCTATCAGGTCATATTGGGAGTCGGGTTTAGTTTTCTCAGTATCGCATAGCATGCGATGTTATATGTCAGGTTCTTAATAGCAATAACACATTGCACCCGTCCTATACCTAATTCAGATCGTCATCCCATCCATCGAACTGCTCTTGTAACCTAAGACATGCTCGATCCTTGCTCGCGTTCGTGACTTCTCCCTATTTCGCGCTATCTGCTCCGTCGTAAGTGGGTAGTTCCTGTATCCCTTCTATTAAGAAGCTGTATTCAACCTTTTGAATCAAAGGTAAAATGGTCTGATATGTTCGTGTGGTCAACAATGTTTAGCTGAGATTCAATAATATACACAATCCGACATATTCCGACTTGTACTATTTACCAATATCTTTTAAAGTAAAGCATCTCAT
This sequence comes from Symbiobacteriaceae bacterium, assembly GCA_009783675.1. GTDB lineage: Bacteria > Bacillota > JAAYKD01 > JAAYKD01 > WRDA01 > WRDA01. Next base: position 13,055 of record WRDA01000020.1, read on the forward strand.
TGATTTGGAGGTGCTGATATGGGTAAACGTGGATCAGCGTTAAACACAACTGGAACAGATCCGGTGTTTAAACCAACAGGATATCCCAGTGACCTGTCTGATGATGAGTGGGATATGATCAAAGACTTCTTTCCTCAGGGATCTAACAGCACGCATCACAAGAGAGCGTTGGTTAATGCCGTGCTTTATCTGCTGGATAATGGATGCAAATGGAGAGGGCTTCCCCATGACTACCCGCCCTACTCTACAGTTCATAGCTTCTTTCGCCGAGCCAGGATTAGTGGCCTTTGGGATAAGGTTCATAGAGATATTGTAATGAAGACGAGGAGAAAAGCAGGCAGGGCAGATACTCCTTCGTATGCGCTTATAGATCCATAGAGTGTCAAACCGTGTTTGCCAGTGAGA
>WRDA01000021.1 GCA_009783675.1 Symbiobacteriaceae bacterium
ATCGGAGGTATGCAGCCCGATGAGGAGATTCGGGTCGGCAGGCAGAGGTAGATGGCGCAGGACCTGCGCCAGGACCCTGGGGTCCATTTTCCCGGCTCAACCAGCAGCACTGGTCAGCGAAGTTAGAGTCTTCTCTCCTTCAGGCAGGCTTATCACCTCCTTATTCTCCAAACAGGGCAGCTACAAACTCTTGAGGATCAAACTCCCGCAGATCCTCAACTCCTTCGCCCACACCGATGAGCTTAACGGGTATTTTCAAGAGTTCGGCGATACTAAAGACGATGCCACCCTTAGCGGTACCGTCGAGTTTCGTTAAGGCCAGAGCACTGACATCACAGACTTCGTTAAAGGCTTTCGCCTGCTGAATGGCATTCTGACCGGTAGTTGCATCCAGAACCAATAATACTTCGTGGGGAGCATCGGGAACTTCCCGACGGATAATACGCACAATCTTGCGCATCTCTTCCATCAAGTGCTGTTTATTGTGCAAGCGTCCGGCGGTGTCGATGAGTAGAAGATCGAACTGCCGGGACTTGGCGGCGTTGATAGCATCGAAGACCACGGCAGCTGGATCGGATCCCTCCTGATGATGAATCAGATCCACCTTGGCCCGTTCGGCCCAGATGGTCAGTTGTTCGATTGCCGCTGCACGGAAAGTATCGGCTGCGGCCAGGAGGACTTTTTTCCCTTGCAGAGTCTGCTGATAAGCCATTTTGCCGATGAGGGTAGTCTTACCTACCCCGTTGACGCCGACGATCAGGACGATGTTCAGGCGTCCTTCAGCCAGGTTCAGAAGTAGAGTCTCTGTGCCAAGCATTTCGGTCATGACCTGTTGTAAAAGTTCACGGACTGCAGAGGCATCCTCGATTCTGGCCAGACGGACCTTTTCCCGCAGGCTTTCCAGGATGGCACCGGTCGTCGCGATACCCACATCGGCCCCAAGCAGGACCTCTTCCAACTCCTCGAAGAAGGCTTCGTCGATAGAGGTAAAGTTAGCCAGAAGCTGGTCGATGCGGGATACCAGGGTCTCTTTGGTTTTTTGTAACCCTTCCCGCAGACGATTGAACAGAGACATGTCCTTTCCTCCTTACTCCTCGATCTCCTCGAGTTTAACCGCCAGAGCCGTAGAAACTCCTCTCGATCGCATGGTGATTCCGATCAGCGTCTGAGCCGCTTCCATCGTCGCTCTGCGGTGGGTGATGACCATCATCTGATATCCCTGCGATAGAGTACGCAAGAGTCCGGCCAGACGCTCCAGGTTCCCTTCGTCAAGAGAGGTTTCGACCTCATCCAGCAGGCAAAAGGGAGGAGCCTTAGTGCGCATGATGGCCAGCAGGAGAGCTAAGGCGGTCAACGCTCTCTCGCCTCCGGAAAGCAGAGTCATAGAACTTGTGCGCTTACCCGGCAGACGCACGATTATTTCCACACCACCCTCCAAAGGGTTTTCTGGCTGTGAGAGGATCAGTCTGGCTTCACCTCCATCGAACAGTTGCCTGAACAGCTCTTCGAAGACCCCGCTGATCTCTTGGATGGTTTGCACAAACTGCCTGCTCATGATCTTCTCCAGATCACCGATCAGTATTTGCAAATCGTCACATGCCTGGCGCAGATCATCACCCTGAGTGGAGAGCAACTGCAGGCGCTCTCTGAGTCGCTGCACTTCCTCGATTGCTCCCAGGTTCACATTACCGAGAGCGGCGAGTCTGTCCCGCTGCTCCCGCATGCTCTCGACCAGATTCGGACGCAGAGGTCCCAGTTGCTTGAGAGCAGCTTCCCTGGATGGCGGCTTCAAACCGGCTAACAGGTCGTTTGCATTACTAAGGTCCAACTGAGCCAGAATACCACTGCTAAGATAGTTTGCGACAATGGTATCCATCTCTTCCAGAAGCTGCTCAGGGGTACGACGATGCTCCTCTCGCAGGCGCCGGATAAGGTAGTCATATTCATCTTCCAGACGCACCTGCTGGGTCCTGTTCTCATTGCTGCGTCGGTTGTAACGATCCTCCTGACGGCGTAAGGCGCCAAGCTGCTGATCCGTATCCTCTACACTCCCGGTCAGGACCGCTCTGCGCCTGCCCTGCACCTGTAGGAGCTCTGCCAGCTCCTCCTGACGGGTATTTTCGGCGCTTATCTGCTCTTCTATACTACTCCTGGTCTCACTGAGCCTGCCTTCATCCACGGCTTGCTCGGCTATACCATGAAGCAGGAGCTGCATTCTCTCACCAGCCTCTGCCTGCTTTATACGGCTCTGCTGCAGGCGGGCAGCTGCCTCGGAGGTTAGATCCTCATTATGATCGAGCCGATTAATGAGAGTACTCTGTTCGGCGATGAGTTGCTGATGCCTGAGCCGCAGATCACCCTCGTCGCGTTGTAAACTCGCCTCTTCCTGTAACCAGTGGTCACGTAGCGGATCGGGACTCTCCAGTCGTTCCTGGAGGAGTACACACTCCGTCTGCAGGGCGCGCAACTCCAGAGCCGTTCGTTGCAAAGCAGCCTGAGCCTCCCGCTGCTGCCTGCGCAGCCTCTCTTCTTCCAGCTGAATGTGACGCCTCTGTTCCAAGGCTGTCGCCAGATCCCTCTCCAGACTCATCTCCAGGGCATGCCGCTGATCATCGTTCATAGTTGACTTACTCAACAACTCTTCAGCCTCTTTGATATTTTGCTGAAGCCTTGCAATACTTTCAGCCAGTTCGGTGACCTCACGCTCGGCCGCAGCCAGAAGACGAGGCCTGGCTAAAAGAGAGCTGTCGCGTCTTGGCATGCTGCCTCCCTGCAGGGATCCCCCTGGATGCAGCTGCTCACCCTGGATCGTGACTATGCGTTCCCGATAGCCGCTGCGTCTGGCATAGGTCAGAGCCAAAGAAAGATCCTGCATCACCAAAATTCTGCCAAGTTGACGTTCCACGATGGTACGATATTTTTCATCGCAAGAGACCAGGTCTGCGGCATAGCCGATGAACCCCTCACGTTTAGCCGGTGCTGCCGGACGCTGGCTGGTTCTTAAGGAGACATCGAGAGGCAAAAAGGTAGCCCGACCGGCATTGTGCTCCTTAAGCCAGCCAATGGCATCCTCTGCGCTGGCTTCGGTTTGGCAGACCATGAACTGTGATGCAGCTCCCAGGGCTACTTCTATAGCTATCTCCATCTCCGGCTCGACGCTGATCACCCGGCTGAGAAGATCGATTAACCCTGCCAGCTTAGGAACGCCGTTATCTCTGGCTGCCAGAAGCTGCTGTGTGGTTCGGTTATAGCCTTCCCGCTGCTCCTCCAGATCTCGCAGCATGCGTCGACGAGCTTCCAGGGCTGCACGTTGCTGCTGCAGTTCCTCCCGCTCCTTGCTGGCACGACGCAACTGAGCTTCGGCAGCTTCCCGCTCTTCCTGATGGTTGAGGGCCTCGTTGGTAAGCTCTTCCAATTGATCTTGGAGATCATCCTCTTTGGCTGCAGCCTCGGCCAAAGCCTGTTGGTTGGCTCTGCGTCTGTTATCCAGATCGACGAGTTGCTCCTCATCGGTGGCGATAGTTAAAGCCAGATTCTCCAGAGCCTGCTTCTTTTGCTCCAACTGAGCCTCATCCCGCAGAGTCTGTCTGCTGCTGTCCAGATACGCTTCTCTCTGAGCCGCCTTAGTGATTAGCAGCGCCTGAATCTTCTCCTCGCAGAGATGGCGCTCTTCCTCGATCTGCTCCAGCTCCTGCTCCAACTCGACTTTACGTTCAAGGAGATCCCCATGTTGAGTCTGCTGTTCCGCGCAGTCCTGTTCTAAGGTTGCGATCTCCTGCTCCATCTGAGCGATGGCTTCATGTTGCTGATGCCTGCGCAGATTGAGATGCTCCATCTTCTCCTGCCAGAGGCGTTGCTCGCCAAGATAGCGTTCCTGATCCTGCTTACTCTGCCACAGACCAGCACTGGTCTGCCTTTCTTCATCGTCGAGGCGTCGCAACTCTTCCCTGGTTTGCAGCAGTCTGGTCTCGGTCAGGACTATTTCGTTCTGAGCGGTGAGTAGAGCATCGCTGGAGCGGGTCAGATCCGCCGCTGCATTGCGCAGACGTACCTCTAAGCTGAGGAGATCATGGTAATATACCGTATTTTCCAACAGGTGAAGTTGGTTTTGTGCCTCCAGATAAAGTGTCGCTTCTCCTGCTTGCTGGGAGAGCATCTCTTCGTTTTCGGCCAGGGAGTCCATAAGGTCTCCCACCCGCAGAAGCTGCTCCCCAACCCGGTGCAGCCTTGCCAGAGCTTCATTCTTTCGTTGTCGTTGCCGGGCAATACCGGAAGCTTCTTCGAAAATGCCTCGCCGTTCTTCGGCTCTCTCATCCAGGATGGCTTCGATCTGACCCTGCCCAATAATGGCAAAACTCGCTTTCCCGAGACCGGTATCGGTAAAGAGGTCGACTATATCCCGCAGACGACAAATGCTGCCTCCCAGGAGATATTCACTTGTCCCGTCGCGGAAGATCCGCCTTGATACAGTCACTTCGGTTTGGGAGAGAGGCAGCTTGTAGTCGGAATTATCGAAAATAAGCTGAACCTCAGCCAGGGAAGAAGCCCGCTGTTCACTGCTGCCTGCAAAGATGAGATCACCCATCTGCTGTCCTCGCAAGGTCCGGGAACTCTGCTCACCCAGTACCCAGCGAACTGCATCCGCCAGATTGCTCTTACCGCTGCCGTTGGGCCCCACGATAGCCGTGAAGCCATCACTGAGATCCAGGCGCGTTTTGGTGGCAAAAGACTTAAAACCACTGAGCTCGATGGCTTTAAGATACAAACATATCCCTCCCCAGGAGTGACATCTTTTGCACTGCGTCGCGGGCAGCAGCCTGCTGCGCTTCCTGCTTGGAGCGTCCCTGACCCTGTCCTCGTTGTAGACCATCCACCAGCAGGACCGCCTGAAAGAGAGGCTCGTGATCGGCACCGCTCTTGGTAGTATCATAGAATATATCGTGGGCGCCGTCTTGTTGCACCATCTCCTGTAGCCGCGTCTTCCACTGATGATCTCTGGGTAGCTCAAAGCTAGCCGGATCACCTGGTGGCAGGAGAAGGCTCACTACCAGATTGGCAGTAGTTTCATATCCATAGGTCAAAAAGACGACTCCGAAGAGAGCCTCCAGAGCATCTGCTAACAAAGCAGGTTTGTGCGCTCCCCCAGACTTGCTCTCCCCAGACCCCATCAGGAGGAAAGAGCCAAGATTGAGACTCCTGGCCTTAGCCGCCAGAGAATCACCGCAGACAATCTGAGCTCTTAAGGCGGTCAGCTTACCTTCACTCAGATCAGGAGAACGTAAGAAGAGCTCTTCGGTTATGGCCAACTCGACCACCGCATCGCCTAGAAACTCCAGGCGTTCATTACTGTCTGTACTGGATAAACCCTTCTCGTGAACCAGAGAGAGATGGGTGAAAGCCTGCCTGAGCAGATCCTCCGGCAAGCTTGCTACACCCATTTCTGCGAGCAAGGTTTCGATAGAGGATTTCATTACCTTTTACCATCCAGAAGCTGTTCAAGATAAGCAACCGCCTGGGCTACGGTTTGAATGCTTTCGACAATATCATCGGAGAACTCCACTCCATATTCGTCCTCCAAAGACATAACTAGTTCAACCAGATCGATAGAATCGGCGCCAAAATCCTTACGAAAATTGGACTGGAGTAGGATCGTTTCTTCAGCTACCCGCAGCCTCCTGGCTATCAGCGGTTTGATGGTCTTAAAAATACCTTCCATGGTTTCGATGATACACATCCTTCTAACTATAAAACCAGCTTCCCTATTGAACCCTCAGCCTCCGGTGCATTCTCCGGATTGGATTCCGGATTGAACAGTTTACTGAGATGCGAAGCCATATCGCTTGCGATATATGAATGAGCAATGTTCAGAGCCAGATAAATTGCCCTGGCATTAGCCGAACCGTGGGCTTTGAAAGAGACCCCTTTGAGACCGAGCAAAGGTGCGCCACCGTACTCGGAGTAATCCAGTTTCTGCTTTAAGCGATCGAGGGTCGGTGAGGCAATGAATCCAGCCAGCATTCCCCGGGAGGACGCCATCAACTCTTCCCGCAGAACCCTGGAAAAGAATGAACCCGCGCCTTCGATGCACTTCAGAACGATATTGCCGGTAAAGCCATCACAGACCAAAACATCGGTGGCACCCAGGAGAAGGTCCCTACCCTCCACATTACCTATGAAGTTAAGGGGAGCTGCTTTCAGCAGGGCAAAAGCCTGGCGATACAACTCATTACCCTTACTGTCTTCATTACCGACATTGATCAGTCCGACGCGGGGAGCCGCAATGCCATGCACCAACTGCCGATAAAGCGAACCCATCAACCCGTATTGCAACATGTACTCGGCTTTACCTTCCGCCGTAGCTCCAGCATCCAGTAAAAGAAAGCCTGTGCCATCGAGGGTTGGCAGCATGGGAGCCAGGGCCGGACGTTCCACACCATTTAAGCGGCCAATGATGAAGAGACCGGCAGCCAGTAGGGCACCGGTATTTCCGCTGGAGACACAAGCGGCTGCTTCGCCGTCTTTAACCAGTTGATGAGCAACGACCAGGGAGGCTCGCTTCTTGCGCCTGACTGCAGTTGAAGGCTGTTCATCGACCCCGATTACTTCTTCGGCCGGGCATACAGGAATCCCCAGGTTTGTTGCCCCCAGGCGACGAAGCTCTGCTTCGATAGCCGGAGCATCGCCAACCAGGTGAATCGGGATACCCATCTCTCTGACCGCCAGAACAGCTCCTTCAACCTGAGCCTGAGGTGAAAGATCGCCTCCCATGCAATCTAAGGCAATTACATTAGGCATTTTATCATCCTTTACATAGCTGATGCTGTAGGCGTGATTACAGCTGAAGATTCTGAAGGGTGGAACCTGAAAGAACCGAAAAAACCGCAACCCCTGGGGACTGCGGTAGTCATGCGGATCTGCCGTAAGCTATGCGCGGATAAGCTGTCTGACCAGCCTTACTTGGAGGCATCGACCTTTACGACTTCCCGACCGTCATAATAACCGCAGGCAGGACAAGCTCGATGCATACGCTTCATCTCGTGACAACGTGGACACTCGCCAATACCCGGCATCTTTAAACGAAATGCCTGAGCACGGCGGCTATCCCTCCTGGCACGAGAAACCTTGGTTTTGGGAACAGCACCCATATGATTCACCTCAGATCTGTTTTGAGGATGGTGTTACTTCTTATCTAACCACTCGGCCAGAGCTGCCAGCCGGGGATCGACCTCAGATTCGTCACAATCACAGCTACCCTGATTAAGATCCTGACCACACACAGGACAAAGACCGAGACAATCCTCTCGGCAAAGAGGTTTCATCGGCAGACCTGAGAGCAAGGCATCGACAGCCATTTCGGTGACATCGACTGTATCACCTTCTAAAACCTCGATCTCTGAGTTCTCATCTTCCTCCCCATCACCCCGGGAAGATGCCTTGGTATTATAGCGGGAGAAGAGTAACTGCTCGGTGATCTCGTAACTCACATCCTGGGTAAACTCTGCAAGGCAGCGCCCACAAACCAGCCTGAGCCTGGCGGATACCGTACCGTCAAAGAGTAGTCTGTCTCCCCCGTTGCGAACCGTCATGCTGACCTCGGCTGGGGATGCGAGCCAGACATCCTCCTGTAACTCGCACTGATGCAATCCCAGGGATTGATCCGTCTCCTGCCAGCTGTGCTCCTGGCTGGAGCCAACTTGGCGCTTAACCTCGATGATGGTTATAAGCACAACAACCAACCACCTCAAAAGATGTGCGCCATCATTATAACGAGGTAGGAATCGTTTGTCAATTATATTAGAGGTTTCAGCCGAGGTATTATTAAAAGGATTAAGATTCATATTCGCCGCATCCAGCAGGCTTCCTTCTATCCTGGCATCAAGTCATTCTTTACATAAACACTGATTCTGTGGGTCAAGGAAGGAGTTTTCCAACATACATTGAAATAGGCTCTTACGCATACAGGTAGGTTGAAAAGCTGACGAGGAGGAAGAGTATGATCATCACTGCGAAACGTCTGATTACCGGTGATGGAAAGACAGTCATACCCCAGGGCGCTGTGCTGCTTAAGGATGGTAAGATCCAGGAGGTAGGAGAGTACGCGGTCTTGCGAGCCCAACATCCGGAGGTCACCTGCGTCGAAGAGTATGGAGACGCTACCCTGTTACCTGGACTCATCGACATGCACGTGCACATCGGTTATTGGTATAACCGCAGAGATAAGGAGCTCTACGACAAGTATCTGGTTGGATACATGGCCTTAGATATCGCCCAGAGAGCGCTGCGCAGCGGAGTTACTACCATGAGGGATCTCTCCAGTGCCGGCGGTGTCTGCCAAAGCCTGATCGTCGCCTCGAAGAAGGGTTTCCTGCGCATCCCCAGGATCATCCATTGTAATAAAGCTCTCAACGCCACCGGAGGCCATGCCTGGCAAGCCGGTGATTCAATTGTTGAGGTTGATGGGGAGGATGAGATCCGCAAGGCAGTTCGGGAGCAGGTTCGTGCCGGTGCTCAATGGATCAAGGTCATGTCCAGCCACCGGACTCCGGGGATCTCGGAATATACCCAGGAGGAACTGAATGTTGCAGTGGATGAGGCCAGACGCAATCTGCGCAAGACAGCCATTCACTCCAGCCTGCAGCCCTCTTTGGAATACGCCGTCAACGCCGGTTTTGATACAATCGAACATGGCACCGACCTTACCGAAGATCAGGCAGAGCGCATGATCGCCAAAGGAATGGCCTGGACCCCCACGGTGCTGGTACATCACAACGCTTACACAAGGCTACAGGCGATCATCGACGCCGGAGAAAGTCATAACCTCAATGAGGCTCAGTGGCAGACCTACCGTATCTACGGAGCCTCCAATGCCTCCTTCCGCCGAAATCTAAAAGCCTTCCACGATATGGGCATGACCATCGTCTCGGGAACGGATATGATCGGCGAAGGCGCCAAACCTGCCCCGGTGGCAGCGGAACTGGCAGTAATGGTCGAGTATGGTCTGACCCCTCTGCAGGCCATCGCTGTGGGCACTTCCAACTGTGCCAGGGTCCTGGGTATGGAGGGAGAGATCGGCATCCTCGCAGCGGGAGCTCAGGGAGACATCCTGGTCGTGGAGGGAGATCCTATGGCCGATATTGGCACCTTAGAGAAGGTCAAAGCTGTTTACTCCAGTGGCGAGAAGGTTTGTGAATGATGAAGGTTCTTAGTTTATTTACACTTCCTTTTTGCGTGGATCAGCCTTCAAAGGTGGTGGTGGCATGGTCAATTATGTAATCAAGAGAGTCCTGTTGGCGATACTGACTATTTTCGTCATCGCTACTCTGGTCTTCGTCCTCTCCAGGGCTATCCCAGGCGGTCCCTTCGATCGTGAAAGACCACTACCGCCAACGGTCATAGAAAACTTAAACCGCAAGTATGGTCTGGATCAACCGTTATTCAACCAGTATCTGCTGTTCATGCGGAATGTCGCCGTGCTGGACTTCGGTATCTCCTACCATCTGTTGGGAGATGAAACTGTAAACGAACTGATCGCCAGAACCTTCCCTGTCTCCTGCCTGGTAGGGGTCTGGGCCTTTGCCCTGGCAGTCCTCTGTGGCATACCCTTCGGAATCATCTCCGCATTAATGGAGAACCGACCTCCCGATGTCTTTTTCAAGATAATGACTACTCTGTTCATCTCTATTCCCAGCTTCGTAGTCGCCGCCCTCCTGCAGTACACCCTTGCCGTCAGGTTGGGTTGGCTGCCGGTGGCGATGTGGGGAAGCTGGAAACAAGTGGTCATGCCAGTCATTGCTCTCTCGGCCGGCCCTCTGGCTACGATTACCAGGTTTACCAGAGCCAGTATGCGCGAGGTCTTAGATTCCGATTATATTCGTACCGCCAGGGCTAAGGGCGCCAGCTCCTTTACCGTTACCTATGTTCATGCCCTGCGCAATGCTCTGCTGCCTATCGTCACCGTCGCCGGACCGATGTTTATCAGCATCATCGGCGGCAGCTTGGTTATCGAACGCATCTTCGCTCTACCCGGTTTGGGTTGGCGACTGGTGCAGGCCATAACCGGACGGGATTACTCGGTGATCATGGGGTTAACGATCTTTTATGCCATTCTGCTGATAGCTATTCTGCTGGTTGTCGATCTGCTTTATGCCTTCATCGATCCTCGTATTAAGATCAGTCAGGGCAGCAGATCTTCGGAAGGAGGGGACTAGGGTGGAGGAACAGCAAAACCTATCCTTCAGGCGAGTACCCCAGGAAGAGCGTAAGACCGACACTATCTTAAGGCCTCCTTCCACTTATCTCAAAGACTCCCTATACAACCTGTCTAAAAACCCTCTGGGGATGATCGGTACGACCGTCATCATCTTCATGATCCTCTTTGCCATCTTCGGACCCATTGTGCTACCTTACTCCTACGACCAGCAGAATCTGCGCAATAATTTCCAACCTCCCAGTGCCGAACACTGGATGGGTACGGATAACCTTGGTCGGGACATGACCGTGCGCATAGCCTACGGCGCCAGAATATCGTTGCAGGTTGGCTTTACCGCCTCTCTGCTTTCTCTGACCATAGGCATCTTCTACGGCGCTATTTCCGGATTTATCGGCGGCAATACTGACCTGGTAATGATGCGTTTCGTGGAGATCATCTCCTCGGTACCTCAGATCCTCTATATCATCCTGCTCTCTCAGGTGATGCCCAAAGGAGAGATCACCAACATCATCTATGTCATCGGTCTGACCGGTTGGATGCAGACCGCCCGCGTCGTCCGGGGAGATGTTTTCAGCCTTAAAACCAGGGAGTATGTCCTGGCGGCACGGGTAAGTGGCGTATCCAACTTCGGTATTATCTCCAAGCACCTCATTCCCAATGCCATCGGCCCGATCATCGTCTCCCTGACCATGAGCGTACCTGGCGCCATCTTCAACGAGGCTGCTCTGCGTTTCATCGGTGCTGTTGGCACTACTATCCCCAGTTGGGGAGATCTGGCCCGCGACGGCATGGGCGCCATCCGCTCCAGCCCTCACTTAACCATCTACCCTTCTCTCTTCATCTCCGTCACCATCCTGGCTTTCACCCTGCTCAGCGATGCCCTGCAGCAAGCCTTCGATCCCAAGAAAAGGTAGGTGGAATAGTATGGCAACCCTGCTGACAGTTGAAGACCTAAAGGTTACCTTCTCCACCAAGTTTGGCCAGGTCAATGCGGTGAATAATATCAGCTTCACTATGAATGAAGGGGAGATCCTCGCCGTAGTGGGAGAATCGGGATCGGGGAAGAGTGTCACTGCTCTCTCCATCCTGCAGCTCCTGGCCAAGAACGGACGCATTCGCAATGGTGTGGTCAGCTTTGGCGATCATAACCTGGTAACCATGCCCGAGGGAGAGATGCGCAAGGTTCGCGGTGCCGAAATCAGTATGATTTTTCAAGATCCCATGTCCTGCCTCAATCCGGTCTTCACCGTCGAGTATCAGATGGAGGAAGTCCTGCGCTTTCACAAGAAAGAGATGAGCCGAGAGCAGAGGCACTCCAGGATGATTGAAATGCTGGAACTGGTGCAGATCTCTAATCCCGAGCAGAGACTTAAGCAATATCCTCATGAGCTCTCCGGTGGCATGCGGCAAAGGGTTATGATCGCTATCTCCCTCCTCTGCCAGCCTAAACTCCTCATCGCCGATGAGCCTACCACGGCTCTCGACGTGACTATCCAGGCTCAGATCGTCAACCTCATCAAGGAACTCAGTCGACAGCTGCACACCTCGGTGATGCTGATAACCCATAACCTTGGCATGGTAGCCGGGATGGCCGATCGGGTGCAGGTGATGTACGGAGGAGAGATAGTCGAAACGGCACCCATAGATGTTATTTTTTATGGCTCTCGTCATCCTTATACCTCGGGCCTGCTTAAAGCTTTACCTAAGCCTAATATGGGAGACGAACCACTGCATCCCATACCAGGCTCAACCCCGGACCTGCTCTTAGACCATATCGGTTGCATGTTCTATGAGCGCTGTGACTATGCTATGGAGTGTTGCCGCGATCTCACGCCACCCAAGTATCGGATCTCCTCAGATCACATGGCTAAATGCTGGCGCTGTCACCCCGATTTTTCGGAAACAGCCGAGGAAAAGGAGGTCCGGGAAGCGCGATGAACCAGAGAGTCTTACTTGAAGTCAGTGAGTTGAAGAAATACTTCCTTATCAAAAAAGATGAAGGGCTCTTTAGCCAGACAGTACCCTTAAAAGCAGTAGACGGGGTCTCCTTCACCCTCCATGAGAATGAAACCCTTGGCTTGGTTGGGGAAAGCGGATGTGGCAAGACCACCCTGGGTCGCACGGTGATTCGCCTCTATGAGCCAACCGGAGGCAGCATCGTCTTCGATGGTCAGGAAATCGCCGACCTCTCCGCCAAGGAGCTCCTGCCTTCACGCAGGAAGATGCATATGATCTTCCAGGATCCCTATTCTTCCCTCAGCCCCCGTATGAATGTAACCGAGATCATCTCGGAATCCATGGAAAACGATGCTTCCATTGGTCCCAGAGAACGAAAGGACAGAGTGCTGGAACTCCTGGCGCTGGTAGGCTTAAATTCCGACCACGCCAATCGATTCCCACATGAGTTCTCCGGTGGTCAAAGGCAGCGCATCGGTATCGCCAGATCTCTGGCCGCCAATCCCAAGTTCATCGTCTGCGACGAACCGATCTCCGCTTTGGATGTCTCCATCCAGGCTCAGGTAGTGAACCTGCTCAAAGAGATCCAGGAGAGTCATAATGTGGCTTACCTCTTCATCGCCCATGATCTCTCCATGGTCCAGTATATATCCGACCGCATCGGCGTCATGTACATGGGTCACCTGGTAGAGCTGGCTTCCTCGAGTACACTGATGCAGCATCCTCTGCATCCCTACGCTCAGGCCCTGATCAGTTCCATTCCCGTCGCCGATCCTCATACTGAACGCACCAAGACCCGCATCGCCATCAGCGGAGAGATCCCCAGCCTGATCAACCCTCCCAGCGGATGTGCCTTCAGGACCCGCTGCCCTCGCGTCGGCACGCTCTGTGACCAGGTCACACCGGAGCTTAAGGAGATCGACGCAGATCACCATGTAGCCTGTCATTTGTACGATAAGTAGGATGCACTCAAATAGGTCTGTATCTGGACTATTGTCTGGAGCGGATTTATATGATAGAATGCCCTCAGAAAGTATACCAAAGGAGTTGTAAACAGATGAGAAGGAAACTGTCCCTGTTGTTGGCTATCATCATGATGCTCTCACTAGTGGCTGCCTGTACTACCACCACACCGCCTCCAGCCACGACTGCACCGCCAACAACCGCACCACCGCCAACCGACCCCCCTGTTGCCGAAAAGATCGCCATCTATAACATCGGCGTCATCGACAC
>WRDA01000022.1 GCA_009783675.1 Symbiobacteriaceae bacterium
AGAGTTAGTATTACCTCTTCCAAATAACTAAGCGCCCCCTAAGAGGCGCTGTTTTAGCGGTAAAAACATTCAGTTATGCGTTATCTGTCCCGGGAAGTCAGGTGCCAGCCACCACACACAGGACACTTATACGGCCTCTGATCCTTGCGCATGCGGTCAACCACGCGTCCCCGGTTGCGATGCATGTTGGCTTTATAGTGCCTAAATGCCCACTGGGCTTGCTGCTTTGTTCCAAATCTGACCTTTCCAAAACAGTCCTCGGTTTGCTTTGATGTTACCATAGCTTCCTCCCTGGTTGCAGGAACAGGATGTTGGGGTAGCCCTCAGCGTAAAGAGAAAGACTAACCACCCTCCGGCTCAGGTCGGTGGTTAGCCTTAACCATTAGCCTTCTGCCATGCAGACTGCTCTTCTGCCTGTATTATAGCGTGAAATGTGCTAAAAAGCAACAAATCTTGTTGCTTTTGCTATGTTCAGCCACCATCAGCTAGCTTCTCCGACCGCCTCTGCAGACCCTTCTTGATTGGCAACGTCACTGTATCACCTCCTGCAGCCTACGTATCTGCGCCTGCATCGCATCGAGACGTGCCGACTGCTGTTCATGCAACAGCAGAGCGTCGATATTCTTGTACGGATAGAGACTATACCCGACAACCTGGCTCTCATCCACCACAAACATCGGCAGACCATCCTCGTCGTAGACCTGCTCGCCTTCATCGTCTAACACAGGCTCCGTATGATAGGCGATCTCATAGCAGTAGCCAAGGATCATATCATTGCTCCAGGCAGACACAGAGCCATCCTCGTTGTGGAAGGCGAAGAGGCGCTGGCGGTCCACCTCATGGACGGTGAGATAATCAGGTGCATGATCGTCGTCGCCGAGGATAGCGACAATCTGGTGGAGGTTGTTAGTAGCGAATCGCATGGGATCATCCTCCCTCGTGGATAGGATAGTGAGTATATAGGTAATCGCTCAAAGCGCGGCTGTGACAGGGGAATTTCAGTCCACCCCCGCCTGCGGCGGTGGACATATATAATGCAGGAAATGAGTACACTTCGCTGACTGGCGGGTGGACACAAAATGCGACTGCAGGGTCTTCTGTGACTAAGAATACGTCCAATATATCGATGAGAGCCTATCCAAATCGGAAGACCCCAGAAGATATTTATGAGGGTTCTGCTACTATCCAGACGGCAAATGTTCTGAATCTGGCTGGATTCACATCAATTTTTGCTACATTCAGTTCCCTATCTATATCAGGAACTATTACTTATCCATGGGTTACTCTTGTTGTTGGAAATAGAACATGGAGTAGAAGCACTGCTTCAGCGTCATCGTTTACACTTGGTGGGTCAATCTCCGATATAGCTTCGTCCAGTATCAGAATTTCGTGTTTTGCTGGTAATAATGACAGTTCGGACTCTTCTTATGTGAATGTTGTGCTTACAAGGGTAGAACTTAGACCATAGCTGTAAATCGGTCAGTCGCCCACCCTACTTTATCAGTTCCACCTTGCTCACGTTGGCTGTTAGTGTAGCTGGTTCGTTTTCATAGTCTTTGGTGACGACTGCTCTCAGAACCACTATTCCAGATGAAACCGAAGAGATGTTTGCATCTAAAGTGAATGAAGAGGAAGGAGGGTCATACCTAGTTCCAGTAACTCCTCCATTTAGACCTACGCTTACATAGCTATCATTTTTCGTTGGGAATCCTGTATATGACGTACTACTAAAAGTAGCTCTAAGAATCGAGTATTGCGATAGGTCAACAGTGTTTTTAGTTAGACTACTATATGAGCCACTTGATGTGCTTACGTTGGAACCAGCATGTGCATACAATGGGATATTATTTGTCCATCCACCCGAGACTGTCGTGCTTGGATACAGTTCCACACCCGCAGGCGGGGGTGGAGCGGAATACCTATACACAGCCACCGTCTGCTGTGCCGTGCTGACCACAAAGTCTCCAAAGTCGGCGATCCGCATCGTAATATTCCCCTGCGTCGTCACCGTAATGCCCAAGCTATAGCTCGCACCGCTGCCGGATAAGCTGCCCCTCGTCGCTGCGCCTGTGCCGTTGGTCAGGGTAATATGCCCCGCCGTCAAACCCGTAACCACCCGGCTGAAAGTAATCGAAATCGCTGTGCTCGTCGTTACATTGCTCTGTCCGTTCGCCGAGGCGGTCCAAGTCACCCTGTATCTGGAGTAGACCATCAGCGAAACAGGCGTAGTCGTCACCACGAAGTTCATAAAGCTGTCCACACTGACTGAGATCATGCCCTCCAGGGTAGCGATCACATCCAGGCGGTAGGTGCGCTCATCGACCTGGTTCAACTGCCCCTTCACCACATTGCCGGTTCCGTTAGTCAAGGTCACATGTCCAACCCCGAAGCCGGTCACATCAGTGTCGAAGACGATCTCGATAGACTTGGTATCTTCCTTCAGCGAGACGCCGCCAATCTGCGTCGCCGTGAAGGTCACATTCTTGGGCAGCAGCGTATCCGCCAGCATCTGCAGCATCTCATCCTGTCTTCGCTGAGCTCTCTCGATGGTTTCTCCCGACTTTTCGAGAATGTCCTCGGCCTCAATAATAACCTCACCTGGTAGAGGGTCATCTGCGGATCGTGGCTCTGGTCCCTCGGGATCGGGTTCCTCCGGCTCATCGATCTCTGGCCAGAAGGGTATCTTGCCGTTGACTATAGCCACCCCACGCAGAGATTCCAGGGATATGCTATCGCTGATAGTATCCGGAATCTGCTCTGGATACAACAAACCATCTTTGTCCAAACCAGCGATTCCCAGTGGTGCTCCCAGGGCATCGTCTATCCTCTGAGCATTGGCATTGAAGTCATGTATGCTGTAGAGATCCTCCTCGGCTGGCTGTATGAGATTGAGTTTAGGCGTCATCTTTTTGGGCAATGAAGCACCTCCTAAAGGGGTGTGATAGGAATCTTTCTATGAGTGATCTCTCCAAGGAACTCGTGGCTTACCGTAGCCAGATCGGCGTGGGTGTTATACTTCAGCACCACATTAACTACCATGTTAGAGGGAATGACGTCCAGGACATAGGCTCTGATGAACTCATGATGCTCAGCCTGGGTCAGCAGGATGAAGATCGTCAGAGTTCGCTGCCCCACATCACGGGATGCGATATATTCGCCATCGAGAATGATGTCCAGTCTCTCCAGCAGCCACAACCAGGTGAAAGGTGGCATGCGGGATTTACGGTCGATCAGTCTCTTGCGACGAAACTCCAGGGTCTCTGTCGGAGAAGCGATGATCCCATACAGCTCCTCTTTCTCCTGCAAACCGATGCTGTCTGAGCGCATGATGAACTGGTTGTTGTGGATTCTGCGGACTTCATAGCGCAGTGCTTCCTGGCTATAGCCGAAGGCATCGGCGATAATCTCTACCTCCAGAACTCCCTCATAAAAGGGTGGTAAGCTCTCGAGATATGTCTCCCTAGAGTCGTTCATCGAGGATCACTTCTTCCAGCAGAGGTATCTCCTGAATGATAGCGTTTTGCTGCAGACGGATATCCAGCTCATCGTCGTTTAGGGTCAGCTCTTCCACATTAAGTATACCTGGCACAGAGAAGAACTGGCTGTTGACTCGCGAGCGGAATATCCAGGAGATATATTCCAGCGATCCCCGGGGCGGTGGTTTATCCCATGTGCGGCGTATTTCCACGAAATAGTCTTCCAGGGCTGTCACGATGAGAGGATACAGCTGTTCCAGCTCGTATCCTGCGGCGATGGTCACCGTGGCCTTTACAATAACCGGCAAAGCCTGAGCCGCCTGGATGGTGACCACATGATCGATTGGTGCCAGACCAGTCCCCGAGCCCTGGGGTTCGGGATCCACCGCATCCTGCATTTCTGCTACGAGATACTCGGAAGCAGGCAACAGATCGCTGCCGATGATAGAGCACTTGACAGTTCCACCACCATCCCACACGGGATATACCTGGACGCCGCCAACACCTGGCAGGCTGCCAACGAACTCCCGGTAAGCGGTGATGTTCCCGGCGAAGGGCTGCACCCTAAGCCTCTCGATATAGCGAGCCAGAAGATGATCGTCACTCTCAGCATCGGAGCCGGCGATCAGGATGTCACCCAGTTCCGCTGTCTGCAGACCTGGGATATGAGTGATAGGCAATAACTGTCCTAGATAATCGTTACCAGCAGCTCCCGGCTGTTCGGCTTGCATCCTGTAAACACCGGCAGCGATCTGAGCGACTGTTGCAAATGTCTGTACCTCGCCTATTGCGGAGAATCTGCTGGCTAAGGGTATGGCGAAGGGCAAGCCATCTGCGCCGGTGAAACGACCTTCCCTGATGGCGGGAGTAGCATCTTCCCTGAATATTCCGATCTCTCCAACCCGCAGCTCCAGATACTCATTTCGAGCAGTCTTGGCATAGGTATCTCTATATACATCTCGCAGCGAAATATAGGCACTGGCAAGTTGTTCAGCTGCCGGTGCCAGGGTGTCGTAGATAATCGAGGCTATACGCTTATCAACTGTGCGGGGAACCCTCTCCAGCATCTCTGCCAGGATTTGTTCCTTCGTCCTGACCAGGTGTTCAGGTATCATAGCAGGGAGAACCTCCTCTCCTGGCGAACGGCGCCATAAATGGTGTCGACAGTGAAGTATATGCTCAGGTCGTCCAGACCACCGTGGAAGAGGAAGTCATAGACCTTAAGAATACGGTCGTCACTGAGTAAACATTCGCCGATGCGTCTCCTCAGCTCCGCCTCGACGATGAAGCGGTCTAACCCCTTCAGGTCATCGATGGCGATGCCATAGCCGCTGTTGCCATAAATCGTATGAGCGTTCTGCTCGGTGATCAGCGCCTTACCTATACTCTGCAGTACCGCCTCCTGATCATCCACCATGCCCACAATGCGCTTTCTTTCCAGGTCGAGTCTGTAGGTCAAGGATGGCATCCTCTCCGGAACAGTCGTCAGAGGAGCAAGATCGCCCATTGCTGGCAACAGTGTACTCATGGCGTAACCTCCCTTAAACGAAACAGCACTACATACTGCTGACGGCGTCGAACAGCCAACAAGGCGACTTTATCCCCTGCTATCAGCGCCCTTTGCACGAGGATAACCCCATCCTCATTTGGCAGCCAGGTATCTCCGCCGTCCCGATAGCATTCCCTGAAGCGACGGTCGCCGAGCTCTTCGCTGATGGTCGCAGCGCTGCCTTCATATCCCAACGGACCCTCAGGCTCTGTTCTGCCACTAATGCCATGCTGATGGGTCTCCGCCGCATCCATCTGCGTCGCAAGCATCAGATCATGGCCGTGGGGATCAAGTGTATGACGGTGCCTTAGATCGATCTCCTTTGGCAGTACTGCATCGGATAACAGTAACGCTGCTGCAGGCAGGATGTCGTTCTCGGCTATTTGGATGCTTAAGGGGTCGATGCTGACGACTGTGCCGATTTCCAGTTCAGTCAACCCCCAGGCAGTCAGGGTGTTCTGGATCACCCGCTGTATCGACTCCAGCATCAGAGGATCACCTGCATTTCCAACGCCATGTCGTGTTTACTGCTGCCAAAGGTATGCGTAGCTTTGTCTATCAACAGTTTAGCCTGCAGGGAGATGTCCCCCAGTTCAGGCAGGTCAATCATGACCATAGAACCGGCACGTATACTAGCCACTCCTACGCTCTTGAGGGTAAGGTTACGAAAGACCCGGTTATGATAGGTCAGCCTGTTACGGGCCATCTCTTCAATCTGAGCGGCATTGAGGTTCTCATCCACGATCTCATAGAGCTGTAATAAACCCCATTTGGCGATGGTTTCGTCGGAGATCGCCATGTAGATATCCGCTCTGCCCGTCTCTTCGTTAGGACGCACCAGCTTGATCTGGTTATAGGTATCCTTGTCTATCGAGGTCTCATAGTCGTATCCCGTCCCCAGGCTGTTCTCGCCGATGACAATACGGCTTTGCATTTCATCAGCACGTCGCAGGACCAATAACCCTGCTTCGTCGAAGAAGTTCCAGATGACACCGGTAGCGATTGTAGTCTTTGCTTGGTAGTCGGCGATGATATCCAGCAGCGACATGTCCTGATAGTGCCCGTAGGGTAGTCGATATCCTGTGTCAGGCAGATCGCCAGAGTTCAGCTGGAAATCTGTCATTATCTGCTCAACAGCGTCAGCAAGGCTGTAGTTCTCCCAGTTATAGGTTTGGTGCGCCTTCAGATAGCGTAACTGGTCGTAACAAACAGTTGCAATCTCGCCTTTGTCGTTTTTGCGTTTGCGAAAGACAAAACCGGTGAAGACCACTAGACCATCCACCGAGAGTAGAACCGGATCGCCTTCATGATAGGCTGCTGTGAAGTCTTTCAGCAGAGTGAACTCCAGACGGCTCGGTGCTCCGATACGTTGCTGGAAGAGTTTAGCTTCTCCCCTGATAATCTCTGAAACCTCGAATATCTTCCCGATGGTGCGGCCATGAATCTCCAGGTGATATACCATCAGATCACCTTAGCCTGGATCGGACGAAATTCCCTGAGCGTAAGCTTATAATCGATCTCACCAGGCGCATAGCCACCACGCTCCTCATAGTCGAAATTCATGATAACCACCGCTACATTATCCGGCTCACGATCACCTCGCGTAAATATCATCCTGAGGGGAAGTTTGCTGTCCAGGTGGTTTAGGAAGAAGGCCACACCGGCGCTGGCTTCAGCAGCAGGAAAGAAACTCTCCAGTTCGTAACTCCTGAGCTTTCGCTGCCCCGGGTGTACGGCTTCTCCGCCACCGAGGATATTGACAGTAGTATGATCCGCGCCGTTCTTCACCGGAAACTTCGGTGGGTTGATCGGTAAGATAAAGCTTCCCTCGGCGGTGAAGAAAGCGACCTGATATGCCACGGTTCACCCCCTCCTATAAGCCTGGTACTATCGCCACGGCTGCTTCGGATAACTCCCGCAGCTTATCACCGGCGCGGTTAAGAAACTCATCTAAGTCTTCTACATTATTGACATTTTCGATTATTATCTCCAACCTTGGGGCAGGGCTTTCCAGATTGACGTTGGCAATGAAGCGCCGCTCCCGTTCATCCAACAGATAACGTAGATCCTCTTCGGCGAGATTGATAGGATCGCGAATACGTGTGACCTCGTCAACGGTCCCGATATCGAAAGTGCTGCCATCCGGTAGTGGCTCGATCTCGAAGGGCTTGAAGGTGAACATGTCTTCCAGGTTGCGGACGAGTTCGCTTCCTGCGCCTTGCCCTGCCTGGAAGGCTTCGTCAAGATCCTTGTATTCGATATAATCAAATACCTGAGCTTCAGATTTGGTAAAGAAAGCCATCACCTCAGCCGCTTTATTAGCCAGCCAGATGAAGGCATTGGCTATCCCGGCGAAGATGTTGTGGATAAGTGCTCCCATGACGAAAAATGCTCCACCGATCAGCCCGGCGACGTCCTCCCCTGTGACCCCCAAGCTATCCAGCAGACCCATCACCAAGGCAACAGCTGCACCTACAGCCAGAAATGGAGCGAGTACCGGTGCCCATGCCACTATAGCGCTCTTCGCTGCCAGGACGAGAGCGAACCCAGCAGCTATCGCACCACCGATGATAACCGTCCTCAGGACGAAGTTAGCAACTCCGCTGCCACTATTGAACCAGACAATCATTTCGTTGACGCCACGGACAATACCACCAATAGCAGCTCCGGCTAACTGTGCCCCAGTATAGATAGTATCGTAGAAACCCTGCGCTGTGTCAGACTGCAGCATCTCTACCAAACTGGCTTGCTCAGCGTTCACCATGGCAATAGCAGGTAGTAGGCGCTGCCCAATTTCCTGGTAGACGTTCCCCCAGGCGTTTTGCAAAGCGGTTACTTGACCTAAGGGGGTACCTGCCAGTGCTTCAGCTAAGCCACCATAGCTTTGGCCAATAACTTCGGTGATTACAGCTACCCTTTCCATCTCGTCACCGGTGGCTATGATCGCCTTCTGATCCTCGGTGAGCTGGAACCCTATCTTGGTTAGTCCGCCATAGTTTCCATCCAGTGCTTTCCCCAGCTGGTTAGCCAGCTGGATCATTTCGTGGGTGCCGACATTGATCCCACTCTGACCGGCGGCAAAGTCTCCTAGGGTGCCTACCATCTCTTCCAAGGCCTCGGCCGAGAGGCGATAAGTCGCCAGTTCGGAAAGCCCTGCGGTGAGAGCACTCTCGCTGAAGGTGGTCATCCTGGAGTATTCTGCAGTTGCATTTTTCAAATTGCTATACTGCTCTGCGGTTATATCGCTGTTGCTCCCCAAGATGGTAGCTAGTCGCGTCTGCGTTGTGATCTGCTCGTTAGCTGCATCCACAGCACCCTGATAAGCACTGTGTACGGCACTAGAAGCAGCACGCACCAGTTGCAGTGCCTGGTTGACCCCCATAACTGCCTGCTGCCATCCACCAAATCCTTTTTCGACGGGTGGTTGCTTGTCTTTAACTTCATTCATCCCTTCGATTATCCCACGCAGGAACTCCTCGGTACCTCGTAAGACATGGTTTGCTGCTGCGAAGCCTTTTGCTGCTATCGGATTGGAAGCAGCCTGCTGAAAGGACTTGGTCGCCTCAGACGCAGCCACGGTATGGCCGTGGATACGCTGCAGAACAGGAGTCATTTGATCGACCAGCCTTATTGTATCCTGAAATGTCGCCACGATGTCACCTCCTGCGTATAGTCGTCCGAGACGGAAGCTTCAGCTCCTGCTTACGTTTCTCGATGGCTTCCTGTTGCTTTTCCAGACAGGCCTGAATGAAAATCTTTTCCCTGGTGTCCATCATTGCAAACGCTAACGGCCGGATATGGAGTTCCAGGAGGGCGTAACATGCCAAAGCGGCATCTCCGCCCTCCTCGATCAGTTTTTTGCCTCTTCCACCAGCTCCGTACCAGACTTATCGAACCCGCTCATTCTACTGATTTGCTTACCTAGATCCACAATCTCCCCAGGGAGCAGCAGAGCATGTAGAAACTCCTTGGGAGTCAGGCAGCCTTCCTCTTCGATATCTTCTTTCCGAGAGAAGTCCGGCTCCTGACAACAGGCCAGTACGATGCGTTCGAACATCGCTCCGGTATCCACCTGGGTAGCGCCACTGCGGTCGATGACGGTGGATTGCTTCTGTATAGTGTTCCATTCCGCATAAGAAAGTGGGCGTACCGTAAAGGTCTGCCCTGTCAGCCTACCACCCAGGTCGACTTCGTTTCTACTGCTTAAGTCTTCCTTATGCAGGCGTAAGAAGCCGAGAACCTTACTCATGCTATCCTTCCCTTCCTACTCTTTGAGGGTCATTAAAGCTTTCCAGATTTTCGCTATTGTCGAAGGAGAAGTTAATATCGAAGGTCATGCCGTCGTCGCTGGCGGCATTAAGCATGGCCAAAGGCACGGTGCCAGACAACTGACAACCGAATAGTTGTACCGTCTGATTGCCCAGAGTAGCTCCAGCTTGTTCATTGACCACCATGATATCCCATTCGGGAAACACTCCGGTGGTCTCGTACTCATCAACCATCTCATTGATCTCCTTCACCAGCCAGTAGTTGAGGGACATGGTGCCATTTCCCTCCACACCGGTGATGCGGTTCTGCTTGCGAATGGTTCCCACGGTAACGAAGGTGGTGGTGGAGAGGTTGCGATTAGCGGTAATAGACTGCACGCCAGCGATCTCCTTGCGACGCCCTTTCCTGGTGAAGTAGACTGAGCCTTTCCTGCCATTTACCAGTTCGTCTGCTTTCAAAAAGATTGTAGCCATGCTAAGCACCTCCCACTCTGGTATAGACAGTCATATAGAGCTTCTCCATGCTGTCCACCGGTTGCACATATGCTTCGGCAATCACCGCATCGATCTCTGTGCCCCTGGCAACGATGATATCTTCGGAAGCAAAGTTATCGATAGCTCTGAGTGCTTCAACCGAACGAAAGTAACTGATCAGGTCAGCCTTAAAGGAGTTACGGCCTGCGCGGTCATTATCGGCATGACCCTCATAGAAGTTCTCCCAGGTGAGGGAGATGGTATTATGCATCTCATCTAAGGTGCGAATGACCCTGTTCTTACGGTACTCCTTGCCCTTTTTAGGTCTGAACTCTCTGAAAGTGTTGATATCTTGCTCGATCTTGATCGCTCCGTTGACCCGCTTGGAAATGACGAACCAACCGTCCTGTAAAGCCTTGATTATCTCATCATGGCTCAGTTCACCGATGATCCTAACGGCGCCGTTAATCAGGCGATTGGTATTACTCTCGTTGATGGCAGCTCCGGCACTCATACCAGCTACCATGGCGATGGCCGCCGACTTACTGATCTCCTCGCCACTCTCCAGGACATAGCCCTGCTTGACAGCGATGATGCCATCATAGTTGGCTGCAACGCTGTTATAAACTACGCCTTGAACCTTGCGACGCTGAACCTCTCTCTGGTTCTCGATGAATGCCTGCACCAGGGCGGGGACATTACTGGCCTCATCGATGATACCCATCGTCTGCCAGCTCTCCAGACTCAGTGCTGCATGGTAAGCTCCATAGGTAGCCGGAGTAATGGCTCCGCTGGTACCTTCGCTCAGTGGCAGACCAGCAGTAAGAACATCTTCCAGACTGCCTTGGCCGCTAAACTTAACCCAATCGTTACCAACCAACTCTTCGATGTTGCTGACCCTTTGCTCATCCACCAGGGTCTCATCCAGGTAGGTCTCGACCAGATAGACGTCTTCAATCTCGGTTTCCTTGACAACTATCTTCAGATCGTTGCCCCTGGATCCTCCATATCGGGCTGTTACAGATAAGGGTGCTAATTCTGCAGAGGCTGTCTTGCCTCCCCGATCCGAACGCCATACCAGCAGTTTATAACAGTAGCGCAAGCACTCCCTGAAGAGTAAACTCCCGGGCTCGGAGGCGCTATAACCGATTCTGGCTCTGGTTGCTCCCGTAGCCAGGTCGGTGGAAGTTATGGTTATCAGCTCATCCTCGGCGCCCCAGTTCATAGGCAGGGCTAACGATGCCACACCTCTGCCTCCCACGGTCATCGCCGGTTCGGGTACAGATTCAAATTCGATTCTGGACCCCGGACGAACCATGTCTTGAATCATGTTCGTACACCTGCTTTCACATCTGCTTCCAGTTGCCTCATCTTCTCTACGGGCAACAGGTCCTTCTTCAACATAAACGGATATGTAACCATAAACTGTAGTACATTGTCCTCGATGATATAGTTCATCCTCATCCCAGCATAGATATCCGTTTCTTTACCTTCTTCAACGTAAGAGACAACATCCAGAACCGCAAAGAGCTTCTGGGCGATGTCTCTAAGTTCCTGATAGGAGCTTCTGGTGCCATCTTCTTCAGGGAAATAGCGTACCACCACCAGCCAGTCGGCTCGATAGCGATTGCCTATTATCTGGTTCTGGGCAGCTTCGACCAGAATTACAGAGAAACAGGGCTTCACCATCCCCTGCAACACTCGTTCGGTATAGATCGTGACTTCGGGGTAGAAAGAGACCAGCTCCTGGCAGATCGCTTCGATGAGCATAGGCAAGGACATCAACCCCCATTCTTAGCGAGCCATGCACTCAGGTACCTATGCAGGTGAGATGGCATCTCTCGCTCCACCTCCATGATGGATAAGGTTGCCATAAACTTCCCGTCCACCCAGTCACCGGGAGCTATTGCTGTGTCTCCTGATTTCCAGCGACTGCGTTTGTGGCCATACTCTACAAAAGAGGCATACTCTGCCGGGTTGGATATGGTAATCTGAAGCGTATCACCGACACGCTCTACCTGACCCAGTGTCCAGCTGTTACGCAGATAGCCGGTATCCACAGGTGTGAGTCTCTTCGTCTTCGCCAGGACCCTCAGCCCCATCTCCAACATGAAGCTACGCAGCAACTCGTCAGAGCCATTAGAAAGCTTGAGATACCTCTCAGCCAGCGCTTCCAAACCTGCGCTCATGCTCTGCTCCTTTGGACAACTCTGACCTCCTGATGCACCTCATGGCGCACAGGAGCACCGCCGATCCAACGGCTGGTTTCGCCATCTGCAGCCGTGACGTCGTAGACATCCCCTTCCCTGAGGAGATACTTCACATCACAGAAGAGAGTTGCCACTACCTGCACCGGGTTTTGGTCAACCTGCTGCGATAGGTTATTGTCGAGCTGGTTTACCGAGATCCTGCAAGGTACTACCACCAGCTCCTCAACCAGCTGCAGCTCTTGTTTCGTTGCGCCTGCAGACGCCTTAGTATTAACCGAACGCAAAACCGAAGCTCTGGAGCGATAGAACAGCCTGAGGTTGATTCCTGATATAACGTTCATCATGGCCAGATCAACCTCCGGAACTTGTTCAGCTGTACGGTATAGTTTCCCAAGACTGCATCCAGATGATCCTGTTTCGTCTTCTGAGGCGTTGCAAAGCTGTAGGAGGTGTCACCCATTGTCAGGGAGGTCAGAGCGCCCACAGGGGCTATATCAGCCCCTGTAGCTTCACTGTGAGAAGTGGCCATTAAGGCCATAGCCATATCGGCCCAGACGAAGTTCAAGGCAGCCGGGAGCTCCTCATCGTCACCATAGTTACAATAGTTAAGAATTCCTTGCTTTGCCTCTGCCAGGGCGAGCATTAGTCCTGGTGATGCCGTTTCCAGCCCCAGCTTTAGCAGAGCTATCTCCAGCGCTGTCATCGCCATCCTCCTCTAAACGATAGCCACGTTGCCGAAACCATACCAGAAGGCGGGGGTCGTGGCACTCCCCCACCCCCTGTGTGAAGGTGATGCCGGCACTGGTACCGTTATATGTAAGGTTTGGTGCGTAGACTTTCATTACCTAGCTCCCAGTAGGGTCTTCGTCAGGGTCAGTAGGCGGAGCAGGATTGATCTTGATGCCACTTAGCTTACCGGCAGACCGAGTCGCCTTCAGCGCCATAGCTGCCACCATCTCGGTGCCACCCAGCTGCACTGCGTCCACATTGGTGTAGTCTGGCAACCAGGTACGGATAATCCTGCCTCCAAGTGGAGATACCGCATGTACGCCATCCAGTCCAATGCGTACCAGATACAGGCAGGTCGTTCCGGTAGTCTCGTCGGTTGTAATGATGGGTGAACTGCTGCCTGGCTTATCACCAAGCCGCACAATGGGGATACTGTTCCAAGCCAGAGTTTCCATGCCGAACTCGCTCTTCACCATGGTGAAGGAGGTAGCTCTGTCGGCGATGCTCTGAAATACACTATACATTTCCCGGTTCACCAGAATAAAGGTTGTGGAACCATCCAGACGTGCTGCTAGGCGCCGCAGACCATCCATAAAGGCTTTCCAGTTGGTATCGATGGCTGCAGAGGTGCTGAGATCGATAGCGGGTAAAGCCAGGTCGGTGGTGCTGCCGGTG
>WRDA01000023.1 GCA_009783675.1 Symbiobacteriaceae bacterium
ATATCTTTGCTATAGGTGTGGCTCAGCATATCCAATAACACAAACCCAATAACTCAGTAACTCAAACATACGTATATGCCAGTATCATTGCCACTTGGGAGGATTACGATGGAGCAAAAGTGCTTGATTATCGGTGTCGTCAATCAGAAAGGTGGCACCGCTAAAACGACTACAGCCATGCACCTGGGGGCCGGACTAGCCATAAAAGGCAAGAGAGTGCTACTCTTAGATCTTGATCCTCAGGCTTCCCTATCGCTTCTGGCCGGGCTGGATCTCAGTATGAAGCGCCCAACGATCGCCGATCTGCTGGAGGCGGAAATCGATCGCACTCCGTCGGCCAAGCCGGTAGCGCGAAAATACGAAGAGACTATTGTCAATCTGGACGTTAATCTCGACATCATACCCTCTTCGATCTCTCTTTCCGGTATGGAGATGAGGTTATTTACCGCAGACGCCAGAGAGTTTATCCTAAGGGGAGTACTCAATCCTTTAAGAGATCGTTACGACTACATCATCATTGATGGTCTGCCCAACCTGGGTAGCCTGATGATGAACCTACTGACTGCAGCTGATAAAGTCATAATCCCGACCAAACCTGAATTCTTGGATATTCAGGGCGTCAGCCTGCTGGTGAATTATGCCGTCAATCGCGTGAAGTATAATCTTCTTAATCCTAACCTGGAGATAGCCGGCATCCTGCTGACCATGGTCGATAGTCGTCTCAAGGCAACCCAGGAAATGCTTGGCGAACTATACGAGGTAACCGAAGAGAACGATATTCACATTTTCAGCACCCTGATTATCAGCAGTACCAAAGCCAGAGAGGCCAGCAAGAAGGGGATCACCCTTTACAAGTATGCGCCTACTGCCAAGCTGACTAGAGCCTATATGGAGTTTGTGGAGGAGGTGCTGGCTCTTGGCCAGGATTAGCTTTAAGACCAAGGAAGAAAACCCGGATGCCATGGACCTCTTTGCTAAAATAGCATCTGTGAGTTCCACCAACTCGCCGGATGACTACAAGCCAATCCTCATAGATATAAGCCTGCTCGATCCCTGGCCCAATCATCCTTTCCGGATGCATTCCCCGGCTCGCTTGCAGGAGCTCGCCGATTCGATCCGCGATAACGGGTTACATAGCCCGATCATCGTCAGGCGCAAGGAAGAGCGCTACCAGATCATTGCGGGTCATAACAGGGTTGCAGCATATAAGCTGCTCGGTAAAACAGAAATTTTGGCCAGAGTCGTGAAGAATCTGGATGACGATACAGCAGCCATCATGGTTACCGAATCCAACCTGCTGCAGAGAGATAGAATCTTGCCCAGCGAGAAGATGAGGGCTTATCGGATGCTCATCGATGCACTACGCCGAAAGGGTCGGGAGTTCAATGAGGCGGATACCGAGGAACCAACTGGCGCAGAGATAAATGTCCTGGACGAAGCCGCCAGGATAACCTCTGATAATAGGCGTCAAATAGCACGCTATCTGAGACTCAAAGAGCTGAACGAACTCTTGCTGGAAAGAGTGGACAATGAGAAACTACCCTTATATGCCGCTGTGTCTCTCTCTTACCTGACGAAGGAAGCTCAGGCACAGGTCGAGCGACTGTTAGCCCAAAACCCGAACACGAGAATTACCATCATTCTGGCAGATAAACTTAAGAAACTCAGTGCCAGCAGAAAGCGGGATCTCAGTAAAGAAGAGATCGCTGCAGTTTTACTGCCTGCTGACTCCGCAGATGCAGCAGAAGAGCCTGTAGAAGAGCCACTCCCGACTGTGCCTGCTGCAAAGACAGCCCGCAAAAAATCTGGCCTGCACAAAGATGGCGCCCTCAATCATCTTGAGCTTCTGCGCCAGATGAAGAAGGATAAGAAAATTTCTCTCAAGCAAAGGCGTTTGCTGGAGGGTCATGTTGCCGATGCCATCGAGAAGGCCAAGCAGGAAGTCATCAGGGAGTTTATGCGTATAAACCTGCCAAGTTTCGATCTGGATACTTATATAAACAGCCTCACCGCAGAGGAGGTGATAGAAGAATAAGGAGGGGAATCGATTGGTCGAAGTTTGTTACCAGTCCAGCGTAAGCATGGAGTTAGGAGCAGAGGAACGAAGTCGCCTGGCAGCCAGTGATGAACTCAACCAGCAATTATTGGATTTTCTGGATGAAAAGCTTAGTGATGCCTATCAGTTCCGACGAGAGTTTCCAGCTGTCGACTTAGGTATCGGCGGTTTGGTGAAAGACGAACTGATCCCGCAATTCGGCCTTGAACGCTCGATGACGCTACTGGCACACATTATAATGACAAACCCCTATTATCAAGAGCATCTGAATGCAGATAATGTAGCCTGGGCCAAGACCATGCGACCCATTCATGCCTGGCAGGAATACAGGTTTAACTCGGAATGGTTTTACCCCAGCACCTGGGATATCTCTCTTGACGCAGTGATAAACTACATGCGCGAATATGCATACAGAATCCGCGCGAGTATCCCCGAAGCAAGCGACACATTGTCCGGGCAGGACTATATCTGGACTTTTCTCTGCAGCGACTGTTTTTCTTCTGAGGAGAACCACTCCTATAATAGCTTCATGGATGCGCTGTCCGGCATAGATATCAGGGGCATGGAGAGTGATCTGCTAACCATCTGCATCGACGCAGAGAGTGCGGAGGCGCTGGCGAGGGTCCTACAGGCACTAAAGAAAGAGATACCCGCTGATCATAAAGAGATGGCCCTGCCGGAAGACGCAGGGCTTTCTGATATCACCCCAGAGGCAAGTAAGCAAGTCATCGTCCAGGCAGAGCCGCAGAAAATTAGTCAGATCATGACAGCTTTGCCACTGGTGCAATCGCTGGAAGGCAGTCACAGTCAGGGAAAGCGCAATTGGGTCACCACAGAGCAGATTGCCGATGCCAAGGCGGTGCCCATGGAGGAGCTGGCCAGGCGACTGGGCTATGAGCTCAAGAAAGAAGGCAGGAGCTTTCGCTTCGAGAGGGACAGCAGCATCACCATCAGCAATAACCTGTGGACGGATCACGCTCCCTCGGCCAGAGGTACAGGTGGCAGCACCATCGACTTTTTAACCAAGTATCACTCCCCGGGTATGTCCTTCCAGGATGCGGTGAGAGAGATCCACCGCCTCTGTCTGAACCCGGTGGACGATCTACTCAGCGCACATGAATGGCTGCGACGAACCCCGACTGAGACCTCTCCCGCAGAGTTTGCCTTACCCGAACGTAGCATGACTGCCCGTAATGTCACCGAATACCTAACCAAGACCAGGGGCATTGCCGAGGAGATAGTCATCGAGCAGCTGAGAAACGGCAACCTCTACCAAAGCGCACCCTACGATAATTGTTGCTTCGTGGGCTATGACGGGCATGGAACGCCACGCAGCGCCTTTCAGAGAGGTACCAGCAAGAATGCAGCCAAGCGCTTTCTGGGAGAGGTGCAGGGATCTTGCAAGGAATACCCCTTCCTGATGAAGGGTAACTCCGGACACTGGCTCTATGTCTTCGAAAGCGCCATCGATGCCCTGAGCCACGCCACCCTGGCTCGGCAAAGAGGAGAGAACTGGACTGATCACAGTCGCCTGAGCCTCAACGGGGTAGGTTCGGTCGCCCTGGAGCGCTATCTTGATGAGCATGAAGGTGTGATCGGGGTGACCCTCTGCCTGGACAACGATGAAGCCGGGCTGAACGCCACCAAGAGTATCAGGAAACTCCTGACCGAGAGATATACTCACCTTCTGGTGGAAACGGAGACGCCAAGGGAGAAGGATGTCAATGAAGATCTCCTGGCGACACTGAACAGAATGCCAGAGATATATGATCTGCCGGTAGCATCCGCCAGGGGGCGGGGTATCTGAAATGAGCATCTTCGAGGATAAGGTCCTGCGCAGGAAGCTGAAACGAATACTCAGCCAGCCGAGGATATGGTTTATCATCGTCGTCTATCCTCTGCTGACCCTGGTTTTCGGGTTGGCTAAAGCTTACCTGACCTCTGCTGTGCTGACCTGGCCACTGGTTGCCGGCCTGGCTGTATGGGCCATCTGCGCCTTCATCAGCCTGAGCACGGTCTGGAGCATTCTGGTCAGGTTGTTCAAACGAGACTACCAGGGATCCAAGTTGCGCATCAGGGAGCGGCAGGGGATCGAGTTGTCGAAGGATCACTAGAGGGGGTTGAGAGGTGTTTCCTGATCTGCAACCGGGACTAAGCAGAAAAAGAGAGAGAAGAATAGAGCCAGATGAAGAGAGTCGCTCCTTCGATCTCAACTTCAAAATCAGCAATGTCCACATGGCATACCTCAACTTTGCCAGGCGACACGATGGGATCTTTCGTCCCTCGGAATATGACCTGCATCTGCTCTACACCACCAAGAACCCTAACATGTACAGTCAGCGGGTGGAATGGAGCAGACAGACGGTGGCTCATCTGACTCAGGCAGGCTACTTCAAGAAGGTCAGAGATGACGAGTATCACCTCAATCTGGCGGCTATGGAGTTCTTGGAGGAGCTGCACAGTCGCCGTAAAGAGTTTAACCCGGGGCGCAACTACTGGGATCTGCTAATGCTGCACAACAAGGGCACTCTGGACTATGAAGCGGCAGCGGCGAAGTTTATCCCACCCTCTTCGCCCAATCCCGCGCAGCGGCGCAAGATATTCAGGGGTATGCTGAATAAGCTTAAGGTAGAAGGGTTTTTGGAGAATCCGCGTCGGGGAGTTTATCTTCTGACACCTGTGGCTATGGAGTTTCTGACCAAGCCGATCCAGTCTGCAGAGCGACGCAAGCAGGAGCACCCGGACGGGTTGTCCCTGGGTCTGTACGATGTAAGGATGATGCAGTATGTGGCAACCGATCCTCTCTCCGGCGAGCACAGGCTGGACCTATCCTGGGATGAACCGAGTATTGCCAGGCTGAGGAAGCGGGAGGATACCTTACGCCGAAACGGGCTGATCCGGGAGGAGATCATCTGCGAGGAACTGTGGCAGCGGCTACAGATGAAGAAGCAGCTGAGAGATACGGGGCAAAAGTATGGGATCGCGAACCTGAGCGGGGAGCAGAAGACTCTTCTGCGGGAGATGAGGCAGTTCGAGCTGCTTAACTTCCCGCGAGTGACCGAGTATATCTATCATGGAAATCGTGCCCTGGCCGCGATAGATGTAAACGATCTGATCTCTAATGGTTATCTGCGCTACTCCCCGGAGCACCAGTTTCTGGTCCTTACGGCTACTGGCTTAAAGCAAGCCGGGGCTTTGATCGATATCGACACCCGCTATTCCCCGAGATACTTGGTTAACCCTTATGAGATGGCTCATGATATGATGATCTATCCCTCCTTCAAGGGGGTGGAGGGTGAAATCCTGGCGGCTGGTGGGGAGATAATCGAAGTGAGGACGGATAAGCAACTGCGGCGTGAAATGGCCGTAAATGGCGATATGGAATGGTTTCCTGACGTGCGGCTAACCTACAGAGATGCCACTGGCAAGGAGCTGCAGCGGGATATCGAGGTGGACAGGGGATATGATGAAAGGGTCATCGCAGCGAAGGTAGCCGGCTTCCTGGCCGAAGGGAATAATAAGGCCAAGCGGGGAGGCGACGAAGGAGCAGCAGCTTTCTCTGCAGAGGACATGGCTATGGAGTGGGTGGTTCACAGCCCGGCGCAAGCGGCCAGAGTTGCCAATGTGTTGAAGCGTCCGGATACTATTAACATCCTGAGCAAGAGGAGAAAGATCAGGTTGCTGATGCTCAGCGAGCAGGGATATTTGAAGGAGTTGTACTGGTAAGATATGCTGACACCAACTGTAGAAAACACCCTCAAAGCGATCTACGACTTCGGCGGCTATGCCACCACCGAGATGCTCTGCGCCTGGCGGCCGGAGGTCAGTCGCAGTTATCAGGCCAAAGTGCTGCAGATCCTGACTCTGGAGAAGTATCTGGTGACCAGACCCAATCTGCGTTATGGCAATATGCCCAAAGTTTATCAGGTTACCGGAAAGACTTGCGCTCTCTACGGTAATCCCAACTCCTACCGAAAGAGCGTGCATAACGAGACCTATGTCAGACGCAGCCTCCTGCGCAGTTTGTTCCTGTTCAGGCTGGTAGGCAGCGGTTATCCCTACGAGGATATCCTGGCCAGCAACGAGGATCGCGTAAACCTATTACAACAGATGGCTGTTCAGCCAGCCGGTCTGCCAGCCAAGATGATCTACGGGGAAAGGTCGATCCAGATTGAGGAATATATACTACGCAAGTCTCCTGGCAGTGGAGGGGAAGGTCTGACTATCCTGCATACCCACAAGCCAGGCTTTTCCCCACGCAAACAGCTGTATTCACTCTGTGAGCGATACGCTGAAATCAGCGAGACGCTGGATCCTCCACCTAGCGTTTACGTGGTTTGTGAACATGAAGGAGATGCGGCAGCCTACTTGAGGGCCGCCAAGAACAGGAGCGGTTCCATTACCTCCAACATCGAAGTTTGTTCTCTGGGGGCTGATTTAAATACGGCGCAAAAACAGCAAAAAAGCGGCAGTAATCTGTAAATAACAAACAAAATGTTCAGGTGACTAATAGTCACCTGAGAAAAATGAAATTGCTACAGTTGGCCTATCTGTAGTGCGCAAATGCAAATGAAATCCTCAGAATCTGATGGTTTAGACAGCGAAAACCCGTATGCATGAAGGTGCGATCACAACAGAATATGCCAAAAGAGACTTGAAAAACGTGTGCTTTGGCATTGGTTTGGTTGATGGGTTAGGGAAACCGTTCAACATGGTGCGTAGGCGTCAAAGGCAGATGGGGAACGAGATAGAGGAAGGGGGAGAGGTTACGATAGGTAGTGGACACTCACGACTTTTCCACTCATGGTTGCACCATGAGTTGCGACGAACCTGAAGGTTCGTGCTGCAGGTCGGAGTGTCTAGTGCGGATTACAGCAGAATACTTCACGGCACCGTCGACGATTAGCGACGGTGCTTTTTGTAACAACAGGAAGGAGCAGATAACTATTGAGAACAAAACATTAAACTATGAGCGCACTATCACATTTTTAAGCAGTGCTCCTTTCTTCGGAGCAATAGTTGCCTTAGCAGTTCATCAGTTTTTCCGACCAACCTACTCGGCGCTTCTCTCTACCAGAGGTGCATTTACCTTTATGGAAACCACAGTTCATCTGGCTCAGGAAATCCCGGCACTGTGGCGACTGATATCATTATCCTTTCCGTTGTTTACCTTATCGGCTGGTTTCTGCATCGGTTGGTATATCTACCAGATGTTATTCTTTGACATCCTGACCAAGGAAGTGAAGTATGAGTTATCCGAAGAGGAGATAATCACACCGATAATGCCCTGGGCAGAGGATAAGTTGCAACTGATCGTGGGGTTACAACACGAACCACTCTCTTTGGACTATGTCACCAATCCAGAGTATCTGGTTCTGGATGAAACGGCTATGTTTCAAAATGTGCTGGTTACCGGAACTATCGGGACCGGAAAGACTGTGTCAGTGATGTATCCTTTACTGAAACAAGCGATCAGGTATCAGGCTAAGGATGGAACCAAAAAGGCAGGGATGCTGATCCTCGATGTTAAGGGAAACTTTCACGAGGTTGTACACACCTTTGCCGCTGAATGCAACAGAGAGCAAGATATAGTCCTGATAACCCTGGATGGTAAATATCGTTACAACCCTCTACATAAGCCGCACATGGAATCGACGGACCTGGCAGAGCGTAGTCGCCAAGTGATGGATCTCTTCAATGATGGGGTGAAGAAAGATGCCTTTTGGGACACCAAAGCTTCTCAAATGATGACTGAATGCATCCGGCTTCTGCGCTGCAGTACTGGTTACTGTTCACTGGGAGAAGTGCACAGGCTGGTAACAGATAACGATTATCTGCAGAAGATACTCGTCCTGATGAATGAACGCAGAGCCCTACAGGTGTTTATTGAAAAGATGGAGTCCTGTTCACTCAGGGAGATGACGGGTGCAATAGCAGCAGAAAACGATCTCCTGCTCGCCAGGTTGAGTAACTATTTGACTCCTCTTACGGTGGATAAAGTGAAAGAGCTGAACAGAAAACTCATGCAGATACCTGATGATGATTCTCCTGCCTATCAGAACCTCTCTGCAGAGAATCTGGCAGGAGTGATGCAAATGGCGCTGATGCTGTCGGTGGAAATGATGCGTGAGATAATCTTCAGAGCCAAAAGCCTGATAAACAGCAACATTATGCCCAACGCTAATCCTTTCGATCAAAAAGCACAACAGTGGTTTTGGCGCATATATCCGTATCGACCTTCCAAAAGAGGAGTCGAAGCTCTAAAAGAATGTATCAGTTTACTTCCTGCCGTCTCAGAGTTCGATTTCACAACCTGTCGGAATTACTTCTCCGGAGAGTTCCGCTCCAAAGCAGAGACAACTATAGAGACAGTAAAAGCAGTCGTCACTCAGATGACTGCCTTTTTCGCTTCGTCAGAGAGGATTGCCAGCTCTTTTAGCCCTGCCAGAGATAAACTCAACTTCCTTGGCTTTGAGGAAGCCATCAGGGAAGGCAAAATCGTGGTGTTGGCCATGAATGTGGCGGAATATCCCAAGGTATCGCAAACCGTAGCTGCTTATCTGAAGCTGGACTTCCAGGCGGAGATAATCCAACGTACTTCCAAAGGAAGATACGCTAACGTGGAAAGACCCATGTTTTTCCTCTGTGACGAGTATCAGGAGTTTGTGACCCAGAAAGATGGCAACTTCTACGGCATCTCAAGAGAAGCTAAGTGTTGTTCCATAGTGGCCAGCCAAAGCTGTACCTCACTACTCAAGGCTTTGGGCGGTGACAGGCCAAGTTTCGAAACGCTGTATCAGAACCTTATCTCCAAGATAACCCTACGTTCCGATGATCGCCTGACGATAGAAATGATGCAGCTTCTCATAGGCAAGACCGATAAGACTCATATTTCCAAAAATGTCTCCGAGAGTGCAAGTGACAGCCAGAAGAGTGCTTTCATCGGTGGCCTGGTATCCAATAAAGCTTCGCTTTCCGAATCTATAAGCGTCTCTACCCAACGAGAGGCACTCTTCGAAGAGAAAGATTTTACCCAAACTCTGCAAGCGCACAAGGCGATTGCTTTTCTGGCCAGAACGGACGGGATGCAGGAGCCAACCATGATTCACCTGCTACCATACTTTAAACCACCAATATTAAATCTGGGAAAGGATGAAATGTAAGAATGTCAATATCTAAGCGTGCTCTGCGTATCTCTTTCGGCGTTATCATGATGGTTGTTATCTGTTGTGTTCCCGTTGTCTACGCTAATACAGTCTTCACTCAAGCTACCGCGTTGATCAATCAGGTAATGTCCTTCTTTCAGGGGATTGTTCATGCCGGACTGGTGATCGGGGTGGGTTGGGGTGCCTTCACCCGCTTCACAGCCGGGGGAGACCATCAGATAGTGATGAGAGCGGACAGTATCATGAAAGGCAGTTTCATCGCTTGGGCAGTCTTTACCGCCATTGCTCTGATTACCCGCACTCTGACGCCTTATCTGCAATAAGAAGATGAACTTAGGAGAATTATTCAGCTCAGCCATTGAGGGGTTTCTGCGTAACGTAATCGATAATGTGATCGCTCCTGGTGTAACCGAAGTTATGAACTGGGTTACATCCAGTAATAACCTTTCTGGGTTTACCTTCTTTGATAACTTCCATCAGGCGATGTTAGTAGTGGGGATTGCAGTCCTGACCATGCTTACCGCCTTCGGGCTCTTCAGGACCTACTTTTCCTTTTTGGGTGCCACCAATGAATACGACGATCCGTTACACATTGGCTTAAAATACGCAGTGGGACTCTTTCTGGTTTGGTATAGCCGTGATCTGCTCATGCTGGCAGTGGACTTAAACTCATCCTTCATCGAGACTATCATCGTGAGATCGTTGGGAACTGAGGGGTATGCCTCACTGGCGAGTTATCTGGTAGTTGGCCTAATGTCTGTCTTTACCACCGGACCTTTAGCGATATCTTTACTATCCTGGATGATTATCCCTGTGGCATATGTCATTT
The DNA here is from genome assembly GCA_009783675.1 of Symbiobacteriaceae bacterium. Classification (GTDB taxonomy): domain Bacteria; phylum Bacillota; class JAAYKD01; order JAAYKD01; family WRDA01; genus WRDA01. The sequence goes on from WRDA01000023.1 coordinate 10,052, forward strand.
ATCGTCTTATCCAGCTATTGTTCAGGATGTTCTATCGGATGGTGTTGATCGCATTTCTGGTGATAATCTCACCTTTGATGTTCGCTACCGGAGTGTTGAGAGCAACTGATGGTTTCCGAGTGGGCTTTCTGAGGGTCTTCTCCGGGTGTCTTGTCATACAGATGATCCAGACAATGTGCTTGATGGCCTTAGGTTCGGTATCCTTCAGTGGGATAATCGGGTTACCTACCCTGATGACTATCTTTGGTATACTCTTCGTGGCAGACCAGGCTGAGAGCATCGTCAGGGAACTCTCCTTCGGTATCGGTGCATCTTCTCACAGAGCTGAAGGCGTTATGGCGGCGATCACCGGCACCTCTCATCTCATCAACAGTACAGGCTCAGCAGTACACACTGCCCGTAGCTTTGTCTCATCAATTCCATCCACCTGGTCAGCAGTTTCTTCTAAGGTGGCCACACTTCTGGGACCCTAAGCATGGCCGAGAGGATCTTGATGCAGGTTCTCCTGCAGCTGTTAAAACGAGAACAAACACGAAGTGTGGTGCGGAGTAGCTTGGCAGTCGCTTTGCTTTCCGCGGTCATCCTGATGCTCCTGCCGGTCATGCTGATAGCCATACCTCTCGTTTTTTTAGGTTCATACATTAGCACAGAAACAGAGACATCGGTGGCAGTTGGACAACACTCCAGAGAACAGATAGCTCTGGTGGAAAGATACTGTACTGTAGTAGCCGGTTATGAACTGGATATTTGGGTGGAGGGGGAAATCGCAAATCTGGTAAACCAAGGTATACCTGAAGAGCTGATTTATGTATCCCTGCCGCCCCAAGAGTCCAGACGCATATTGGTTTATGAGATCATCATCCTGTGGAGTGTGGAACACGGAGAGAGGCCGATCGACATCAGCGTCAAGAAAATCGTCGAGCTCTTCGTAGAGAAGGGAAGTGGGGAGATATCTTACTACACAAGCAACGGAGAACTCCTTAGAAGAGGTGAGATACACGCCAGAATGCGTTCTTTCGAAGAGGCACTTGATCTAAGAGAGGAGCTCTCTGAGGAACAGCGTAGTGTAGCTCTGCTGATGTTGGATGTCTCCAGAGGCAGCAACCAGCTGCAGCGAGGCATCTTCCTTGGTAGCGATCAACTGTATACAGATGGGGATTTTACCTTTCATGATGGACAGATCCCAGTAAACTATTATCATCAATGTGACAGCAGATGGGCAAATGTGTCCTATGCCGGAGAGAGTATTGGGATTGCTGGCTGTGGTCCTGCCGCGGTAGCCATGGTGGTGAGCAGCTTGACTATGTACACAGTAACGCCCCGGGAAGTTGCTTCCTGGGCGGAGTTAAACGGGTATGCTGCATATAACAATGGTAGTCATCACTCGCTGATACCTAAGGCCGCGGAACACTATGGGTTGACAATTTCAAGCGGTAATGATCCGGAAATTCTACGTCAATCCCTGCAGGAGGCGAAACTGGCTATTGCTATCATGGGACCAGGCTCATTTACGCCAACTGGACACTTCATTGTACTGCGAGGGATTACAGCTGATGGACGCATCATAGTGGCTGATCCGGTCAGTCTGGTGCGTAGTAACAGAGTTTGGGATGTTATGACGATTTATAGCGAGTTACGATTGGGAGCAGGTGGAGGAGGGCCGGTCTGGGTTGTATCCAGACCGTAGTCACTAATCTTTAAGCTCTTCTAGCACTTTGTAAAATACTGAAGCCGTGTTTTTTTGCAACTTCTGCACCGAACTGACTGTAGTACGTGGTTCGCTCGGCAGGGTCATGTCTTTTGTTTTGTCGTATAGCATTAAGCGGATAGCATGAACCTCTCGTTATGGCATTTGCTCATTGGTTACTCTTGGATCATTCATATAGTCACTGAGGGTTTTCACGTTCTACCACTTCCATTAATGAATGAATCTCAATAGGTCTGCATCCATGTACGGCATTGACACGAGAGATATTAATGCAGCGAAGAATGTACCCCGTGAAGGCATGAGACTTTTAACTGCAGATTAGAAAGAGGACATGGTACGGCGGGACGCGTCTGAACCTTAACGCCTATGGAAAGAGCATAAGACTGCATTCGGCAGCGCTTCTCAGCGAAGCGGGAAGCCCCTGGCTTTAGACATCGGGTGATGTCACAACAAATTCAGGCTCCAAGTCATCATATGCTTTTTTAAATTCCGGATCTTTAAGGCGTTCAGCTAGCTAGCGATGATTCGTGAGTTCTCATCTAGTCTACTCCTTTAACCATGCGTATGCGTCCAACTAAACAACCTACTCACTGTGAGAGATAGAAGGAAGATCTCCGATGTAGAGTGTCTTACCCAAGGGAGCCAGCACTTTGAGGACAGTATCTAACTGAGGAGTTGTGTGTCCTTTTTCCATGCGGGCAATTACTGGTTGGCTAACTCCGCTGAGTTCCTCCAGTTTTTCTGAGAGATGCCTTGTTCAGCTCTTGCTTTGATTAGTTCAACCATCATTGCGACCCTTAAGCCGGATACAGAACGTTCCTCCGGGGTCAGCAAAGTCTCTCGGACTTCCTCCCAGGAGCGCCCATTGGGATCAATTGTGTTAGCGGCCACTTCCTTCACTCCTTTCTCTGTAGTCCCTTGAGATACGTTTAGCTTGATCAATCTCTCGATAGAGAGTCTTACATAACGAGTTGTGATCAGGAGCAGGTAGGGGAGGGCCAGTGTGGATGATTTCTAAAGATATTGCAAATAGGAATTGATGACTATTCCAGCCGCTTCTTCGACACTGTACGTTATTGACCCTGTAGCTAATAAATTATCTATATCGTGCCGAAACTGAATATCAGTTAGTTTTCTATCTAAGTTGTCAATAGCCCGTTGCGCTGTATATCCGACGGGACGGTAAGCAGAAAAAGCATGGCAGGTTGTTTCGGTATCTGCTCCTGCTTCACAAGTAAGGAGCCATAAATCAAACAGGTCTCGACCCTTCGCACGCTGGTATAATGCTCGGAGCTTTGTTGCTGCTATTTCTTCGTTTTGATACACCCTTATTGCTGCTGAACCTGTAAACCACTCGGTGTGTATGGAGTGATCTATGGTCGCCAGTGGCAAAAATGGCGAGCGTTCCTGGGTATTAATTTCGATCTTAACTCGTAGGCTAAGTCCTGTTTGTGCAGTCGTGCTCCAATACACTTTAGGGAAGGGACCCATCCGTGTAGTTACTTTGTATCCTGATTCGATCCCGAGTTTCGTAAGTTCTTTCATGATGTCGCCTATGCCACCGGAGGTCACACGGACAAAGTCCAAATCTTCGCTATA
>WRDA01000024.1 GCA_009783675.1 Symbiobacteriaceae bacterium
ATTTACTGCACCTGGAGAGCAAATATCCACAGGGAGAGGAGAGCCAACTGGTATATGTTATTACGGGTCGCGAAGTTCCTTCCGGGGGATCCTCCAGTGATGTTGGTTCATTAGTCTTCAATATTGCCACTGCATGGTCACTGGGGCGATTGTTGTCAACAGGTCTTCCGTTGACAACACGGACTGTATCGGTCAGCGGATCAGTTAGACGGCCATGTAATCTCCAGGTCCGTATCGGTACTCCTGTATCGCAGTTGATAAAAGCAGCCGGAGGTATGACAGAGGATGGAACCGCTGTTGTCCTGGGAGGACCTATGAAAGGTCAGCTCCTGAGTGATCTGGAAACACCGGTGACAAAACTTTGTCGAGGAATAACTGTTCTGAGTCGGCTACAAATAAAAAAAGCGACAGAGACAAACTGCATACACTGTGGTAAATGTGTCACCATATGTCCCCATAATCTTCTACCCCTCTATATCACAAAGGAAGCTCAAAATGGAAATGTGGAACAGATGCAGCACTTACATTTGTTTGATTGTATAGAATGTGCCTGCTGTGCCTATATTTGTCCAGCGAAAATACCCCTTCTGTATTGGATACGCACAGGTAAAGCACTGGTGAAGAGATCTGAAGGCAGTTACAGGACTGAGTGCAATGAGAGAAGCTGAAACTACGAACGGGATCCCTCCTTATATCAGAGCCATACGTTCGACTCGCCAAATTATGCTAATGGTACTTCTGGCTCTACTCCCTGCAGTGTGGACCGGCTATTGTCACTTTGGCAGCGAAGCTATGTATCATCTGGCTTATACCGTTGTAACGGCGGTTAGTGTGGAATGTGTCTGTCAGCTTGTATTAAAACGACCGGTTACCATTCTTGATGGATCAGCTGCTCTAACCGGATTACTGCTGGGAATGTGTCTTCCTCCCGCTGCTCCTTTCTGGATCGGTCCTGCAGGAGCTGTTGTTGCCATTGTATTGGTAAAACAGATGTATGGAGGACTGGGATGCAACTTCGTTAATCCCGCCCTGACTGCTCGTGCTTTGCTGCATATTTCATGGCCGACTCAGATGAGTGCTTTTGTCAAGCCCTACGAAGCAATTGCTGCCGTGACTCCACTTGGAGTTATCGCTGATTACGACTCTACTCAGGCTGTGCCCAGTATGATGCAGCTTTTTAATGGGGAGATAGCTGGTTGTATCGGCGAAACTTCTGCTATGGCTCTGATGATTGGCGGCATTGTTCTGATTTTCCTGGAAGTGATCGATTATCGCATTCCCACTGGAATCATGGCTGCTGTTTTTATAACTGCTTCGTTATATGCAGGTCCTGGTTCTTCTATAGGATTTTCATTTAATAATGGTCTTATCCATCTTCTCTCCGGAGGTACGATGCTGGCTGCTTTTTTTATGGCGACGGACTATGTCACTTCTCCTATAACACCAAAAGCAAGATGGCTTTATGGGGTATCGATTGGGGTTCTAACCGTCATCATCAGGCTTTGGGGTGCATATCCTGAAGGACTGACATTTGCTATACTTCTGATGAATATCGTTGCTCCGTTAATGGAACGACTGACCTTTCCTCGCAGGTTCGGGGAGGTGCGGTAAGGTGACTGGTATTAAAACTGCTGCTGGCAGCGTTCATCTACAAGAGATCGGCCAGGGATTGTGGGGACAGAACCCACTCTTAAGATTAGGTTTAGGAATCTGCACTGCTCTTGCGGTTTCGGGATCATTCAGGGACTCGTGTTATGTGGGACTGGTAGTTACCCTCCTGCTTATGGCATCTAATACCGTATTTGCCATCTTTGGTGGTAAAGTCCCGCAGAAACTGGGTCTCGTATTTAAGATTACAATCATCGCTTCATTTATTACTGCGGCTGACGGAATTATGAAGATCTACTATGCAGATATCCATCAAAATCTGGGGATCTACCTTCCCCTCGTCGCTGTCAATGGGTTAGCTATAGCGTCGTCTGATGCCATGTCCCAGCACGGATCAGTGGCTAGTGCAGTCTGTATAGGGCTGGGTATGGGATTAGGTTACTCCGGAGCCTTATTAAGCCTGGCTATAATCAGAGAGGTACTTGGGACAGGTTCACTCGGTGATCTTCCCGTATTACCGATAGGCTTTTCCCGGATCCTAGCCATGTTACATCCATCAGGTGCTTTCATTGCTCTTGGGCTATTGCTTGGACTGTTTAGTTTTTTAAAGCAGCTGTTGTCACCTGAGCAAGAGAGTAAGGAATCGCAAATATGAGTAGCCTTTCCTCCATATCTGCTTTATTCCTGTCTGGAATCCTGGTCAGTAACTTTGTTTTTGTCAGGTTCCTTGGAGTTCCCGACATGATCGCCTCATCACCCAAGACGAGAACAGCAGTCGGGGCAGGAATCATTTTGACTCTCCTGATGACGCTGGCTTCCGCTGTGACTTGGCTTCTGTATGGCCATCTTCAGGCTATCAGCGAACTCATCAGCCTGGAGATACTCACTTTTATAATCATTATTCTCACTCTGGTTTACATGACGAGGTTCATACTGAGTAGGTTAAACCCCGTTTTACATAAGGAATATGTTAGCTATATGCCTGCTCTCAGCACCAATAGCATAATTTTGGGAGCGACGCTTATTAATGCTCGGGAGAGTACCAGTTTCCTTCAGGCTATTGCTAGTGGCTTTGCTATGGGTATGGGGGTTCTTTTTGCTTTCATAATTTTCTCCAGTGTGCAGCAAAGATTAATCTATACCAAACCTCCCAGAGCTCTTGAAGGCCTGCCTATCTTCTTAATCTCCGCGGGTCTGATCTCGTTGGTATTTTCTGGTTTTGACGGCTTGTTTCAATTATTCATTCCCAGGTAAACAGATGATCTTGTTAAATTTTTCGTGGTGACTTTCAGTCCGGTCAAGCAATAAACTCGAGGGGTGTATCCCAATGGCAAATGGATTCTATCGCCGAAAGAACCGTAATAGTATCTGGCTTTTACTGCTGCTCTGCATCATCGGGTTAGAGTTAGGTGGTTATCTTGGTCTTTATCTCAGTGGTATAGAGCAGCTACACTGGGCAGGTATTGCATTGGAAGTTGGTACCGAAAGCCCGTGGGTGATCGTAACCCCTTTACATGAGGCCAGCATTCTCCTTAAGACAAGGTTTAACCTCGGATCATTGCTGGGTCTTTTCCTGGGACTTGCTGTATATAGTTATTGGCGCAGACGCTAATGGCAGTAAAGATTCCCATAATTCTGGCTAGCGCTTCTCCCAGGCGTCGAGATCTTCTCGCGCGCTATAATCTGCCTTTCATTGTTGACCCAAGCAGATATGAAGAAGAGGAACCAGCGCTTAAACCAGAGGATATGGTACTCTATCTTGCGCACCGTAAAGCAGATGAAGTTGCCTCTCGGAGATCCGGACTGATTATAGCAGCAGACACTGTGGTTAGCTTAGACGACCAGATTATGGGGAAGCCAAAGGATGCCGAGGCTGCAGCAATCATGCTGCATGCTCTCTCTGGCCGTTGCCATCAGGTATTTACTGGGATAGTGCTGTTGAACACTGCTACCGGAAGGAGTTTGGAGGCGGTGGAAAAAACCAGTGTCTGGTTTCGCAGCCTGCCTGAAAACGAAATGATGATGTATATACAAAGTGGTGAGTACGTGGATAAAGCAGGCTCCTACGCTGCCCAGGGAATGGCAGCGACCTTTATCTCACGTATAGAGGGATGCTATCATAATGTTATAGGTCTGCCTCTATCCAGACTTGACAGCCTCTTGAACGAATTCGGAATATCTCTGATCCAGGGTACCCTGGAAGAAACTGAGAGGTAGTTATGGCTGAGGTTATTGAAAAACCACGTGAGAAACTCATCGCTTATGGAGCGGATGAGTTAAGTGATGCGGAACTCTTGGCTCTGGTCCTGCGAACTGGTTATAAAGGCAAGAATGTCTTGGCGTGGTCGGTAGAGTTAATCCAAAGACATGGAGGGCTCAGTGGTCTCGCCACTCTTGGCGTAGCCGACCTGATTGGCAAGAAAAAAATCGAACATGGTTTAGGTGAAGCTAAGGCTGCAGTCCTGCTGGCAGTCATGGAGATTGGGCGCAGAGTAGCGAAGGATCAGACTTCACGTCAGTCTCTGCATACCCCTCAGGCGGTCGCATCATATTTGTATCCTTTATTCAGGGGAGAGAACCAGGAACGTTTTCTTTTGCTGAGTTTGGATGTGCGAACCTGCCTGTTGAAAACTGATACAGTGTTCATAGGGACAATAGATCATGCCATAGTGCATCCTCGTGAAGTCTTTGCATTGGCTCTCAGAAGAGGAGCAGCCAGGATCATTGTAGCTCACAATCATCCGAGTGGTGATCCTACTCCCAGTAAAGATGACGAAATGATCACTCTGCGTCTTAATGAAGCGGGTAAGATTCTGGGAGTCGAGTTACTGGATCATGTCATCATCGGAAATGGATGCTGGTCTTCTCTTAAGGAGCGTGGCGTTTTTTAGCTTGGAGGGATAGGGATGCTCTTTCATAACTGGCGAAAGACCATCTCGTTTTTGGCTGTACTTATCCTCATTCTACTGGCTCTGACCTGGACCAACCTGCGCTTTAACCGGCAACCTCTCTTAGTTTTTTTGCAAAACTCCGCACGTGATCTTCTTGCTCCAATCCAAAACCAGATCGAAAGTAGTTTCACCTGGTTACAAGAGGGTATAACCAGTTTACAAGAACTTGGCAATCTGCGACAGGATAACCTCCGTCTTAAGCAGGAAAACGATGCTCTTCTGGAACTTGCCTTAAACTATAAAGCAGCGCAGGAGGAAATCGACCGTCTGAGAGAACTTCTTGAGTATAAAAGTGATATCGCGAACTTTGCCGTCGTAACAGCACGAATTATCAGTTGGCCTTCTACCTGGCCAAGCCGTTCGATGTTGAATGTAGGATCAAGAAATGGTATACTAATCGACATGCCTGTCCGAACTCCAAGGGGACTTATCGGGCGCATTGTCCAGGTGTCGGCTTCTTCCTCAGAGTTGATGCTTCTTAACGACACGAGTTCAGGGGTAGGTGGGAGGAATCTGTCTGACGGCTCTCTAGGAATTGTCCGTGGACAAGGTAGTCAAAACCCCCATTTGAAGATGATTAATATTTCGCTGGATGCGGATATCCGACCGGGGGACAGCATAGTAACTTCAGGTCTTGGTGATACTTTCCCTGAAGGCATACTCATTGGCACAGTTGTTTCGGTGGATAATGACCCCTCTGGACAGCACAAAACAGCGATTTTACAGATGGCAGTGGACATTTACAGGCTACATGAAGTGCAGGTATTGCTTCCTATGCCTGAAGACCCCATAGATGATAACACAGATTCGGGTGTTGACCCATGACAAAGAGAGTTGTTCTCACTTCATTGGTTCTTCTACTTTATCTGCTTCAAGTTACTGTTCTACCCCAGTTACTCCTGTACCGGATCCGTGTGGATCTTCTAATCATTTGGGTAGTCGCTTATGCTCTGCTTACTGGACCCAGGGAAGGCCTCCTCTGTGGCTTATTCGTAGGTTTACTGCTGGATTTAGGTGTCGAACACCCTTTCGGTTTACAGATTCTGCTAAAAGGCTTGGCAGGATACCTCTCAGGCACCCTGGCACGGAAGTTTTTTCGCGAACAATTACTGCTACCTCTGCTGGTAATCCTGAGTGTGTTGATGATGCAGGAAGCAATATCCTTTACGATCCTCAATGGGATATCCGGTGTATCGATCGTTTTCGATCGTGAATTAGTCAATGAACTTTTACTGATGGTCCTCTATACAATTTGCTTCGGATCGGGGATTTATCGTATTATGGTTAGCCTGGTCGGGTGGCTGGATCGCACTGCTTACGAACGAAGTGAACGCAGGTAGATGATTGAGGTGGTCTTTTGCTAAAGAAGGATGAAGATGAAGTAATCGTCAGAGGGAGATACCGATTGTCTTTGCTCTTCGTGATTGCCGTTGGTTTTCTTTTACTGTGGCGACTATTTCAGCTCCAGATCGTTCAGGGGTATTTATTTCAGGAGGAGGCGCGCTCCAATCGTACCCGCGAGATGTTCGTTACAGCTCCTCGCGGACGCATTCTGGATGTAAATGGTGTCGTCTTAGCTTATACACGTTCTGCATTTGCGGTCTCTCTCTTAGACTTAGGAAATGGAAATGTGGCGAGAGTAATTCCCATATTGGCTACAATACTGGATGCTGAAGAATCAGAGCTGTTGGAAAAAATGGAGAGCAATGCTAAATTTAGCAGGATGTGGCCTATAAGGTTGATAGCAGGGATCACTGATGAGCAGCATGTGAAGCTTTCTGAGAATCTGGAGAAGTTACCAGGTATCTCCATTGATTACGTCCCTGTGGAACGAGTCTATCCTCAGGGATCAGCCCTTGCCCACGCTATTGGGTACATGGGTGCTTTAGATCAGGATGACTGGGACGAGTGGGCTCAGAATGCAGGGTATGACTTAAATGAACTGGTTGGCAAGAAAGGATTGGAACGCTCACAGGAATCATGGTTAAGAGGTGAACCAGGGCGATATCTGGTGGAGATAGATGCTCTAGGGAATACAGTTCGTGAGTTGTCCCGCATCGAACCCATTCCAGGTAACGATGTCTATCTGACTATCGATATTGAGTTTCAAAAACTTGCCGAAGAACTGCTGATAAAATCTCTCTCTACTGTAAGAATGCAGCCAATGCAACGTTACCGGGCCAGCTATGCTTTCAGCGGATCGCTGGTGGCGCTGGATACAACAGATGGCAGTATTTTAGCAATGGTAAGCTATCCCAACTTCGATCCCAATGCCTGGTCTTTTGGAGTAATCAGAGATCCCGTTTTACGAGACCTTTACTTCGAACTGGCACTCGATGAGGATACTGGCGAAGGGGTTTTTCGCGAAAACCTCAGTTATCATGCTTCACTTGTGAATAGGGCAATTCTGGGAGCATTGCCTCCAGGATCGATTTACAAGCCAGTTACTCTGGCTGCGGCTCTCGAATGTGGCTTGGTCTCACTATCAGAGACTGTATTCTGCACAGGAACCTATGAGCAATATGCTGATGTCGGAGTGAGACCACGCTGTTGGATATACCCCGATGCACATAGGGCGGTTAATGGCACACAAGCCATCAGGGATTCCTGCAACTGCTATTTCTTCGAAATGGGGCGTCGCGTAGGCATCGACCTTCTCGACCAGTATGCTGCTGCTTTTGGCTTAGGAGAAGACACAGGTTTTCGAGACTTACTGTATGCCAGTGAAGACAATTTGGAATCGACACATCGCAGCAACACAGAATATAAGGCATGGGCTTATGAAAATGGTTTTTCTTTCGATTCTGACTGGTATGAAGGAGAAACGATTTTTACTGCTATCGGACAAGGGTTCAACGCTTTTACGCCTTTGCAGATGGCTCTGATGACCCAGCAAATTGCTAATGAGGGCAAGCGGTACCATCCCTTCTTCGTTGAAAAGGTAGTCGGAGTCGATGGAAAGATCCTCTATCGTGCACCCATAAGGGACCCAGCTGTTCTGCAACTCAAGGACAGCACCTGGAAAGCCATACGCGATGGAATGATTGCCGTTACCAGAGTAGGTGGCACTTCATATCAGGCGGTTTTCGGTCCCGTGAATGAAGCAGTTAAGTTATGGTCCGGGTTGTCGATTAATGTGGCTGCAAAAACCGGAACAGCAGAGTTGGGGTCGGATGTTGATCCTAGTGGAGAGAAGGCACATGGTTGGTTTATAGCTTATGCTCCCGCTGAAGAACCCCGCATTGCCATAGCCATGGTGGTCGAGAACGGACGTAGCGGAAGTTATGCGTGTGGCCCGACAGTTAGTTCTTTGATTCGGGAGTACTTGCAACAGCCTCAGTTAAGTATCACCTTTATCGAAGACAGTAATAATCCGTGGCCAATCGGACCTTAACCCAGGGAGAGAGGCGATTACATGGCTGAAGTTCTGGTTGTTACCTCCGGGAAGGGAGGCGTAGGTAAAACTACAGCCACCGCTAACCTTGGCGTCTCCCTGGCTCTCCTGGACAGGAGAACCCTGGTCATCGACAGTGACATAGGCCTACGCAATCTGGATCTGGTTCTGGGGGTAGAGGCTTCTGTAGCACATGATTGGCTGGAGTACCTGGAAGGGAAAGTCGAGCTTAAGCAGGTCATATTACAAGATGGAAGGTTTCCTGGTCTTCACATTCTTCCTGCCTCGCAGTTTCGAGGAAAGGAATCGGTCAATGCCAAACAGATGCGTCGGATGATAGATTTACTCAGACCTCATTATGATTATATTCTGATCGATTCGCCGGCTGGTATCGAACTGGGATTTCGCAACGCAGCATCAGTTGCTGATACCGCTGTCATAGTGACGACTCCTGAGATATCAGCCTTACGAGATGCAGACAGGATAATAGGATTACTGGAAGGCTTGAAGATCCATGATATCAGACTGATCATTAATCGTCTCCGTCCCGACCTTATCGCCCGTGGAGACATGATGAGCTGCGCAGACATCATAAGTTTGCTGACTGTTGAACTCATAGGCCTCGTAGAAGAAGATGATCGTGTAGTAGTAGCATCAAACCGTGGCGAACCCGCTGCTCTCGATCCCCTTTCGCGGGCCGGCGAAGCTTACCGTATTATTGCCAGACGACTCTGCGGAGAGATCATCCCCATAGAAGAGCCTGTTGCCATCACTGAAGCAGCCGGACTTTGGGATAGGTTCCTGCGGTGGTTTACCCGCTAAAGAAGGTGGATATCATCCAAGATAAAACAACCAGGCAAGCAAACAGGCTGCGGACAGTCTTAAATTCAGATCGAGCTACTCTTACACCAATAGAACTGTTTCAGTTGCAGCAACGCATTGCAACTGCCTTACAGGATCTTATGGATCTTGATGCAGATGGTATCGAGTACGTAATCAGTCGTAAAGATGGAATAAGAGTCCTGGAACTTCGCATGCCAATACGTGCGTTTCATGGAGAAGTCTCTGAGGATAATCTCTTATGAGAGCTTTCCATATCGAACGTAGCATGCTGAAGAATATGGACTGGCTCCTGTTAATCTCTGTGGTTATTATTACGTCCATCGGAGTTGCGATGGTCTACAGTGCTTCATATACAGTAGTTAAAGATGATCCCGGATTTTATCTGCGCCGTGAAGTAATCGCCCTCACAATTGCCACATTTGCTTTCCTTCTGGCGTCTCTGTTGGACTATACAGTACTGCAGCGCTTCTACAAGGTTATTTACCTCCTCATGCTACTGTTATTGCTGCTGGTTTTTATATGGGGTGAAGAGAGCGACTATGGTGGTTTGCGGTGGATTCCTATAGGTGCATTTAACCTGCAACCGTCGGAATTGGCAAAGCTCTTCTTGATTATCTGCATGGCCTCATTCGTCGATGCTAAGGAGTCCCAGGACACACCTCAACTACTCTTGCGTGTTATCGCTATTTTAATCTTACCTATAATCGCTGTATTTAAACAACCGGATTTGGGAACAACCACGGTACTGGTGGTAATTACAGCCAGCATACTCTTTTTTTATGGAGTATCCTGGCGTTGGCTTCTGGGGATTACTCTCAGTGGCCTGGCAGCTCTCCCGATGGTATGGGTGTACATCAACGATGAGCAAAAACAGCGTATATATGTTTTCCTCGACCCCTTTAACCCTGCTTACGGAGATAAAGCAGCATTTCAACTGTTACAGTCATTTGTTGCCATAGGATCAGGAGGTTTCTGGGGTAGCGGGTATATGAACGGAAGTCAGACTCAGCTTCGTTTTCTGCCTGAAAGACACACCGATTTCATCTTTTCCACTATAGCCGAAGAATTGGGATTTGTTGGTGCTGCTTTCTTACTTCTGGTTTACTTCATCCTGATCTGGCGCATTCTGTCCATAGCAGCGACTTCAAGAGACCGTTTCGGAAGACTGGTAGCCGGAAGTGTGGGTTTCATGCTCCTCTATCATCTTCTGGTCAATGTGGGTATGACTCTCGGTATCATGCCAATCACTGGGATCCCATTACCCATGGTCAGTTATGCTGCTTCGAATCTTTTGTCGGTATACTTTGCATTGGGTTTGGTCGTCTCCATCGGTCTCAGACGCAGCAAACCCATGTTTCCATAAACCTTACTTATTGTTCAGAATGGGTGACATACTTGCATAATTGTGTAGCTCTCGGTGCTATGGAAATGATCTCTTTAGAAAAACCTGCACGGTATATTGGCGGAGAGGTAAACAGCTACCTGAAAGATGAGGAATCTACGGATCTTTCTATGGTATTGGCTTTTCCCGATCTGTACGAAGTTGGCATGTCCCACTTAGGTTCAAAGATACTCTATGAAGTAGCAAATGCAATCCCCTGGGTTGCCTGCGAAAGGGTATACGCTCCCTGGGTAGATTTGGAAGAAGCTTTGCGGAGGAATAAGCGACCATTAACATCCCTCGAAAGTGGGCGTGCTCTGTCACAATTCGACATAATCGGTTTCTCTCTGCAGTATGAGCTACACTATACCAATCTCCTGAATATGCTGGATCTGGGTGGTATACCTCTCTTCAGCAAAGAACGTGAAGATGATGATCCTCTGGTTATAGCCGGGGGACCTGGAGCCTTCAATCCCGAAGCGATTGCTGATTTTCTAGATCTCGTGGTTCTGGGAGATGGAGAAGAGATCCTCCCTGCTATTTTAAACCTTTATCGGGAAGAGAAACGTCAATCGCAGTTTTCCCGCCATAGGTTTTTACGCGCTGCAGCCAAAATAGATGGTGTGTATATCCCAGAGCTATACCATATGGAGTATGGTACTAACGGGAGTGTTACTCAGATTACAGCTTCCATCCCTGGTATACCACTCCCTGTTAAGAGGGCGATCGTACGTAACCTGGACGAAGCTCCGCCTTCTGTAAGTCCTCCTCTTCCTTTTGTTGAGGTCATTCATGACAGGGGCATGCTCGAACTGTTCCGCGGCTGTTCCCGTGGCTGTCGCTTCTGTCAGGCAGGGATCCTCTATCGCCCTGTGCGAGAGAGATCTGTCGATAACCTGATTGCACAAGCAGATCGGTTGCTAAAAAATACCGGTTACGATGAACTATCTCTGACTTCCTTGTCCAGTATGGACTATTCCAGGATCTCTGCTCTTGTGGATCGCTTGGTCGATACTCAGTGCACCCAGGGGGTCAGATTGGCATTATCATCTTTACGCATCGATAGTTTTTCATTGGAAGTGGCCAGCAAGGTTCAGCAGGTCAGGCGTTACGGGTTGACCCTGGCTCCTGAAGCAGGAAGCCAGCGTATGCGTGACAGAATAAACAAGAATCTTAGTGAAGAACAGATCTTAGCAACGGTGAGCGATGCCTTTGCGGCTGGATGGCATAGTTTGAAACTCTATTTTATGATTGGTCTTCCAGATGAGGATGAGAGCGATCTGGAAGGTATTGTCAGCTTGACCAGGCGTATCATTGACCAATATAGATCACTAAAAGTCAAGGGAAAGCTACGCCTTAGCATCAGTGTAGCACCGTTCGTTCCCAAAGCTCACACTCCTTTTCAATGGCAGGGGCAAATTTCTCTTGAAGAAATCGGCAGGCGCCAGACCTATTTGAAGATGCGCCTTGGCAACCTTAAGGGTGTCGAGTTTGCTTCTCATGATCGCTTTGCCAGTTTTCTGGAAGCAGTTTTCAGCCGCGGAGATCGTCGACTGGCACCTGTGATCCACGAAGCATGGTCGCGAGGAGCCCGCTTCGACGGTTGGGGAGAGCGTTTCAATTACCTCATTTGGCAAGAGAGTTTTAAGGCTTGTGGAATCACGGCAGCAGAATATGCAGAGCGTTGTTATCCTGAGGACACTGCTTTTCCGTGGGATCACCTGGATAGCGGTGTGCGCAAAAACTGGCTACTCAATGAGTATAACAGAGCCTGTCAATTGGCATTAACTCCTGACTGTCGTGACGGGATTTGCAGTGATTGTGGCGTCTGTTCTGCATATAACCTGATCCCTCATCTGGCGAAGGAGGTGAGTGATGAGGCTAATACTTAGATTTAGCAAGGAGGATTCTTTGCGATATATTTCTCACCTTGATTCTATGCGAGTTTGGGAAAAAGCATTTCGCAGATCAGGGGTATCTGTAGCTCTGTCTAATGGTTATAACCCCAGACCTAAGCTAAGTAGTGCTCTCCCTTTGGCAGTAGGCATTGCCAGCAGGGGAGAGTATCTCGAAGCCGAACTAATTGATGATCTTGAACCCCAAGTTATAGAGAGTGCGTTGTTAGCTGCTTTACCCAGAGGGATGTCGATTCTTTCCATGCATATATTACCTTACAAGTCACCAGCAATTGCGGCTTTAGTGCAGCTATCCCGCTTTTCTCTCCAGCTTCCTCAGGATGATGTGATAATCTGGGAACAAGTTTGTGATTCAATCATGAATCGCAAGGAGATATTCATTCAGCGTAATAAGGGAACATCCAGAGAAGCCAGCTACGATGTTCGTCCGGGGATCATCGAGCTCTGCACATCCAAATATGAAGGTTATTCACGCCTCGAAGCAGTTATAGAAACGAGTTCCAAACTCTATATCAGATTGCAGGATCTTCTCGATATCCTCACTGCAGAAGCAGGAATGCCTAATCTGCATTTAGCGCAAACCGAGCCTTTACGCCTCGATATGGGCATCAAAAAAGCGGATCAATTCTATTCGTTCGCGGACTATTTTAATGCGACCTTACCTATGAGTAAATAAAGGAGAGAGCATATGGAAACTCTGTTGGTAATGGGGATTATCTACTGGGTTGTGAGCAAACGCAGA